>JANXQG010000128.1 GCA_025356915.1 Planctomycetota bacterium
TGCGGGCGTCTCGCCTGCTTGGTTCAACCACAATATCCTGGGCAGGCGGGACGCCCGCACCACAATTATCTGCAAACCCGGCGGAGAGCCCGAATTACTTTTGCGCATCACCTTCGACAGACCGCAACCCCACCGCAGGCCGGTCGGCCAGTCGTTGGATCCGCTTGAGCAACTCACTATATCTATCATACCAAACTGCGCCGCCCATGTCTGGGAACAATCGTCTTGTGGCAAGAATATCGTTTTCGGCGGCATCCGCCAACTTGGCCCTGTGCGGCCGATCGGTCGCAATCTGGGCCTGGCGTAGACGACACAGGGCCAAATTGTAACGCGCTTCGTGGAATACGTGGCGAAAACGGGCTTCCGATTGCACCCGCCGGGCCAACTCTCCCCAGCCCCACACTTCCTGGTATCGCTTGCCACCCTGAATGGCCATTTCCAGGTATTCGGGCTTCTCGTCGCCCCAAGATTGATAGGTATACGCCGCTTCGATTTGGGCGTCAACCATCAGGGGATGGTTCTTCAAAACCTCCAAAAGTTGGCTGAGTGCCTGGGAATTGTCCGACAACCGGCGTAGGCAGCGGGCCAATTCGATCCGCAGGGCGATGGTGATCTCGGCCGCAGGAGAAAACTCAGCTTCCTTTGCCGTGCGGTGTAGAATCTCCAGGAAAGCGGCAACCGCTTGCCGGTAGTGCTTTTCGGCTTCCGGCAGCACGGCCGGGCCGCCGACGTCCAGCCCCTCCGCCAAACCGTTATAGGCTTCCGCACGCCAAGCCAGGATGAAGAAACTGCCGATTGCCGGCCCCTGGGCGAGTGAGGCTAGGAAGGTGTCGAACTCTTGCACGATTTTCTTCACCAGATCGTCCTGCCGCCGATCGCGAAAGCGAGTAAGGTGCCGCTTCAAGAGGTGATGAAATCCAACGCAAGTTTGAAGCATTTGCCGCGGAGCATGGGCATTGCCGGCAGATGGAAGCGACGCTTGAGCAGACGCAGACGAGACGCCTACGCCAACGAGTGTCTGCAAGCAGATTTTGGCTTTGTCCAACTGGCCAGTTGCGACGTAGGCTAGCAGAATCAGTGAGTAGGAATCTCCGGCCTCGCCGATACTCGGGTCTTCCAGCAAGGCAATCGCCTCGGTAGGTCGGCCCTCGATCAAATGGATCTGGGCCAGGGCGAGCATCGCTGCGGGGAGCGGTGCTTTTGCAGCCGTGCCCGTTTCCTTTGCAGCCGCGCGGCATCGCGCGAGGCCGTTGCCGAGCAAGCTAGCTGCGCGGGCAATGGTTTTATCCACCTCCCCCGTATGGTCGTGCTCTAGGGTGGATGTTCGTAAAAGTTGTTGTGCCTGACGCCACAGTGCCTGACCGAGGTTCAACTCGGCCTCACTGCGGCGAGGCGACGCATCGGCCATCTGCCGTAGATACTGCTCAGCTTTTTCCAGTTGGCTATCGCCCAGGGCCAGATCCAAGAGAATCCCGCGGGCATCATCGGCCTCCGCACGATTTCCCCACCGCTCGATGATCTTTTCGGCCAGGGCCTGCAATCGCTCCACCACCGTCGGTCGCGACGGATCGGTCGCACGACGAAGCAAGGCTTCGCGGGCTGCAAGGCCGATTCTTGCCGCCTGACGGGCAGCGGAAGAATCGCTGGAGGACTGGGCCAACGTTTCGCCCAAGGCGGCCGCTTCGTCCAGTTTGCCCGAGGCGTAATGGAGATAGGTTAAATAATAGCGCAGCGCGTCATACTCTTCCGCGGCAACTGCGGCTGTGTGAAGGTCCAATGCGAGCCGGCAGTATTTCAATGCCTCGTTTTGAGCGATTGTAATCTGTTGCCGACGTTGACGTTGCGAATCGAGATCGTTGCCGATGCCAGTCCGCGCGGCCTCTTTCTGCTCGGCTTGAGACGCGATGAAACGATCCAATGCCGCCTTGGCATGATTGCGGGCGTCGGCAAAGGTTCCCGGCTCGATTGTTTCAGCACGGCCTAACGCCGGATTGAGCAGATGGATTTTGGCCTTCGCCTGATACGGCCCAACCGCAGCGGCCACGATGTTGAACTGCTGTCGTGCCCAGTCGATCTGCTGGGTTCGCAATCCGCTTTGCTCGATCGATGCGGCCGACAGGGTCTTTGTATACGCCATCGCCACTTCGCCGCCGAGAAAACGGATGGTCAGATCAACCTCAGCCGAAGTGGTTCTTACCTCGCCGGGAGAGGCCTGAGGATGATTGCCACCGATCCACCGCTGGGCGATGTCCAGCCCTCGTTTGTATTTTTTCACTTCGGGCCGAAGCGAGATCTCCATTGCCTGGATCGCGGCCTTCCCACGCAAAGTGTGAAAATCGTCCGGATGATCAGGCAAGCCAAGCAACTCCTCGAAGATGGCAAACGCTTTTTCGCTCTCACCGAGATCCTTCCAACAAAGGCCGCGGCCCAGTCGGGCATAGAATCCGGCCAACCGCTCACGCTGTTGATCGTAGATCGCATCGAAACGATGGCCCGCGTCCTGAAGGTTGGACGTTCGCTCGGCATTGCCAGCCGAGTAAGTCTGGCCCATTTCATACTGAGTCCACGCCCGAGCCAAGCGAGCCTGCAATTGCCGGCGGTGGATCTGGTCGCGGGCTTCACTTTGCTTGATGTCGCCGCCACGAACGAAAACGATCTGCTTCAGTTCCACTTCAGCCGCTTGGTCGATGCCGGCCCAATGCTCCTCAGCCTGACGCAATAGCCCTCGGGCCGTTTCCAGATGCTTTTGTCGTGCTTGGCCTTCGTACTGTTCGGCCAATATTCGCTGCAATCGACCGCGGTCGAATAGCAGATTGCCGAGTTGCGCGCGGGCTGCGGTGGCCAGTGTATGCTGGGGGTGGTCGGCTAGGAATTTTGTCAGCGATTCCTGAGCCAGTTGCAATGGTTGGTCGCGCTGAGTCTCAGCCATGCCCACAGCCGAATCAATTCGGGTGACTGCCAGTTCATAGTTGATCGTTTCCAGGAAGGTCTTCGGAGTGCTGGAATTCGCCCGGGAATGTTGGAGATAATCGATCGCCTCGTCGTAATGGCCCTTGGCCCGCAGTCCGTTGAGGATTTCTTTCTGCGGGTCCGCAGCCGATGCCGGTGCAGTAATGGTGCCGAGCAGAATCACAGCCAGCAGAAAAGGCTGAACGAGTTGACGTAGGACACGACGTGCCATGGTGTCGAAGATAATGTGAACGAATGTGTTAGAACCTGGACGCAATAATCCGACGGGATGGCTGTTATCCCTCCCTCAGTCCTTCGACGCTCGTTTAGCCGGATGGGCCTTCGCTTCCTGGCGGATCAAAGCAATAAACTCCTCGAACGAAGGAAGTTGCCGCAACTGGCTGTCGACTTGGCCGGAGAGTTCAACAGCCCGGAGCAAGGCGGCCGGCATGCTC
Source organism: Planctomycetota bacterium (assembly GCA_025356915.1). Classification (GTDB taxonomy): domain Bacteria; phylum Planctomycetota; class Planctomycetia; order Pirellulales; family Thermoguttaceae; genus JANXQG01. The sequence continues at coordinate 3,405 of JANXQG010000128.1, forward strand.
GGTACAGGGCGTCGTTGGAAAATGAATGGTGAGTGGCGTAAAACTTCAGCCGTGTAGGCAACCACGGCCGCCTCTTGCAGCGATGGTGCGGAACTGGTCAGCAATGGGGCGAAGTGTTTGCGCTCGATTGTCGTGTGGGCCTTCTGCGCGGTCTTGCCTGCCAGGGTTTTCTCGCCGTCGGGTGTGTACCAGGCGAGGTCGACGGAGGCGAGATTGCTGGGGCCATCGGTGGCGAGTCGGACCTCGAACAAGGCCGTGGCGGTCTGGCCTTCACGGAAGTCGGCATCGAGGGGGCCGGGCAACAGACCACCCCAATCGCCCGACTCGTGGCCCAGCAGGCGATACTCCAGCACCGACTTCGGATTGAAAGTGACTTGCAAGCGGGCCGCGCGTGCCACGAGTTGCGAGCGACCGGTGACGATCTCGCAAAACGCCCACTGAACCTGCTCCGCACTGAGGGCGCGATGGACCGTTCCCCGGCCGGCCTGGGATAAGGCCGCCAATTGTGGATCGGCCTCTTTCTGCTGCCTCAGATCGATTACATCCAACGGAATGTTCTCTCCGGCAGCCTGGGCCACTTGCTGCTCGATCTTTTGCGCGGTTGCCGGTTCGAGATCCAGCAGGCCATCGGTCAACAGCACGACCCGCACTGCGG
>JANXQG010000166.1 GCA_025356915.1 Planctomycetota bacterium
CTTCGACCGTGGCACAGGTGTCGCCAAGGACATTTCCACGCTTGACCCTGACGCCGAGGGCACAGGTGAATCCGGCTGGGGCGGGCTGTCAGAATTCAGCGGACGCGCCAATCGGGCGGTAGCCCGTGCCGTCTCCAACTCCAATCAGTGAACTTAAGCATGACTTTCAAAAAGGCGGTCGAGGACACTCCCCACCTGTCGGGTAGGTTTCAAGTCGGACTGCAAGCTCTGAGGACGGAAGATAAACCGCACATCGTGGCGGAGAACACTCGCAAGCTCACTGGCAGTGTTGACGTGGATACGGCACTTCAAAAAATTGAGCCGGCCGCCAACAGGTGGGATTTCGGAATCGCATACCAGCACGACAATCGAAAGGCCGAGGTGATCTATTGGACGGAGCTTCACACCGCCAGTGACTCCCAGGTGAAGGTCGTCATCAAGAAGGCTCTTTGGCTGCTTGGTTGGCTCAAGGCTGGTGGGAAGAAGTTGGCCGCCTTCGAGAATGACATCGTGTGGGTTTCCAGCGGTGCCACGACCTTTCAGTTGTCCGGTCCCGAGAGAAAACAAATGGCACAGGCGGGGCTCCAACATGTTGGCAGCCGTCTGCGAATTCACAAAAACCGCTAGGACAGAGGGGGGGCCGCCAGCCAAGGGGATACCCCATTCGGAATCAACGCTTTCGTTGTTCCGCCGATCCTTACTTATACTGCCGCACCTGCACGTCCGAGAGAGTCACCAGACCTTGCGCAATCATGCCGTCGAGTAGGGGGAGAATCGTTTCGATCTGCTCCGGTGTGTCGATGATTTCGATCCGCACGGGCAGATTCTCGCCCAGTTCCAGCAGGCGCGTGGTGTGGATATGGCCGCTGCTGCCGTATCCCTCCATGGCCCGAAAGACCGTGGCCCCGGCTATGCCGCGCTCGTGACAGAGATGCACGATGGCGGCGAAAAGCGGCGTGCCGTGGTAGTGGTCCGCACTGTTGATGTAGATGGTCAGCAGACGGGCCATCGATTCCGTTTTCATTGGCCGGCTCCTATTGCCTGGGGAAGATCAGGTTGCCCGCGACCGCACCTAACACAACCCCAATGAACCCGACGGCGACGCTGCCGACAACATTTACCGCCGCCATCACCCAACTGCCGTCGCGCAGCAATTGCAGGGTCTCCCATTCAAAGGTCGAGAAGGTGGTGTAGCCGCCGCAGAAGCCGGTTCCCAAGAGCAGGAACCACTCGCGATGGTCCAATCGCTCCAGAAAAACAGTTCCCACCAGACCGAGTATGAATGAACCGGTGACGTTGACTAGGAAAGTACCCAGCGGAAAGCTGCTTAGCCAAGCTCCATGGGTCCGCCACGAGGCTTCGTTGAGCCAGAGCGCGAGCCAGTAACGGGCGTTGGTTCCCAAGGCACCGCCGGCGGCCAGGATCATGACGTTGCTGGTCAGCGCGGCTCGGAACGTGGAATAGACGGTGTCCATCAGCTCCCTCGCGGTTTACTCGCTCCCGGATTGCCAGGCGTGAACCGTATCGATCATGGCCAGGACGTTGTCGACCGGCGTATGCGGCAAAACGCCATGGCCGAGATTGGCGATATAGCCCGGGCGGGAGACGACCTGGGCAAGCATCTCGCGCGTTCGGCGACGAACTTCCTCCATGGGGGCGAAGAGTACAACGGGATCGAGATTCCCTTGCACGGCCTGGTCGAGACGGATCAGGCGGCAAGCGTCGTCCAGCCGCATCCGCCAATCGACGCCGATCACATCGCCGCCCGCTTCGCTCAGTAGCGGCATCAAGGCTGGATTGCCCGTGGCAAAATGGATCACCGGCACGCCAGGCCGGATGCCTTGGATCACCGCACGGCTGTAGGGCAGGACGTAGCGACGGTAGTCATCCACCCCCAGACAGCCGACCCAGCTATCGAAGAGCTGAACGGCCTGTGCACCGGCATCAATCTGGGCATTGAGGTACAAGGCCACGCTACGTGCGATACGGCTCATCATAACGTCCCACGCTACGGCGTCGCTGTACATCAGAGTCTTGGTGGCTCGGTAGTCGCGGCTCGATCCGCCCTCGACCGCATAGGCGGCCAGGGTGAACGGCGCGCCGCCGAAACCAATCAGCGGCACCTCGGCCGCCAGCCCGGCGCGCGTCTGCCGCACCGCCTCGACGACAAACTGTAGCCGGTCCATGTTTTCCAGTTCCTGCAAGCGATCGACGTCGGCCGCCGTGCGAATCGGGTTGCCCAGCACGGGGCCTTCGCCACTGGGAAAATCCAGCCCCAGGCCCATTGGCTCGAGAATCAGCAGCAGGTCGGAAAACACGATTGCCGCATCGACGCCCAGCCGCTCGACCGTCTTGATCATCACTTCCGCACAGAGGGCGGGATCTTTGCACAAATCGAGAAAACTGACTTTTGAACGCAACTCACGGTATTCGGGCAGGTAGCGCCCCGCTTGACGCATGAGCCAGACGGGAATATGCCCTGCGGCTTCACGCCGCACGGCCTTGAGAAATGGGCTGTCGTGCCAAGCAGGAGACATAGTGAAAAATAATGAAAAAAGGATGAAACAGGAACGAGGCTATCATAGCGAAGAATGCCCAAGAAAGCAACCTGCCCGGGATTGCTCCCGGGCAGGTTTTTCGATGATTATCGTACTAGCAGATCGCGTCGAGATCAGGCCGACTCGTCACTGCTGGTCTGCTTCGGAGCCGGAGCGGCCGGCAACGGGGCAGCTTCAGTCTTCGGGGCAGCGGCCGGAGCGGCCGGAGCGGGGGCAGCACCACCGCAACCACCACAACCTTCAGTCGCACAAGCGGCTGGGTCGCAAGCCGACGGGCCACACGAATTCGTGCTGCAGGCGATGCGGGTCTTGCACTTCACCGTGAAGATGGCATCGACCAACTCGGCCAGGGGCCGACGGCAGCACTTCTTCGCACAGCTCTTCTCGCAGCTTACTTCGCAAGCCTTCTCGCAGGCAGCGGGCTTCGCACACGATGCTGGTGCGCTACAGCCGTGGCTGCGCTTGACGATGTGGCAAAGCTTCTTCTCGCAACCGCGCTTCTTCGCACAGCCACAAGCCTTTTCGCAGCCACAAGCCTTCGCACAGGCAGCCGGAATCGGATCACAAGCCTTCGCACAGGCAGCCGGAGCCGGTTCGCAAGCCTTTGCACAGGCAGCAGGAGCCGGATCGCAAGCTGCGACTTTCGCACAGGCAGCGGGCTCCGGGCAGCAACCCTTGGCCGGGCCGCAGGTCTCGCATGCACTGCAACGCTTGCAGGCAAGCAGATCCTTCATGCCGGCAAACAAATCGCGAACAGGCGTGATCCGCTGGCAGCACTTCTCGCAGCCAGTGGCCTTCTCGCAACAAGCGGGTTCCGGGCCACAAGCCTTGGCAGGCGCACAGCACTCTCCACTGAACCCCCGGCTGGCGAGGGTGACGCTCAACAGCATCGCTCCAAACAAAATCGTGGTTCTCATTGAGCAACAACTCCTTTATTCTGAACTGCGGGCACTTCTTCCCCAGGCGGCGACCTCAAACGCGGAATGTCCGTGTCGGGGAGCAATCCGTCGCGGGGGCGGGTTCTCCCATGGGTCAGAACCGACTCATGCGTGTTTGCCG
>JANXQG010000397.1 GCA_025356915.1 Planctomycetota bacterium
CCGAAGTACCCTCAAGGCCCGCAGGCAAGTCCGGCAAGGTGTCTCGCAAAAGTACATCCAACGTCAACGGCGGAGAATCGGCTCCCGAGGAGTTGTCCCATTCCCATCCAGTAATGGGCTGGGCAATGACCGGCGGAGGAACGACTGGTGCGAAAAACCGCTGATCGTCGTGCGGCAGCGACGGCACGGACGGTGGTTCAGGCGGACCCAACGGCTCCGTTGGTGTGATCGCCACGGCCGGCGCCGAGACCAGCTTCTCGATAATCGGCGGTGCCAGGGGGCCGCCCAAAGCGATTGATTGCCGCTGGTTATGGAATTCTTTCGCCCACGGTGCCAAGCGGTCGATGACTGCCAAGGGCGAAGTAATCCGTTGGGCGGGATCCTTCGCCATCATGTCGGCCACCACGTCGACAAACGCGTTGCTCAGTTGGTGATTCAATTGCCGGGGGTCCAGAGGTTTCGAGCTGCAATGGGCTCGAGCCTTGTCCGAAGTCGTGCCGCCCGGGAACGGCACTTTGCCCGTTACTGCGTAGTAGAGCGTGCAGCCTAGCGAGTAAATATCCCATGCCGGCACCGGGTTCCAGGGCGAAAGGATATGGTCAGGCGAAAGGTAATCGGCTGTGCCGACGATCTTGCCGTAGCGCGGATCCTGGGCGGCGGTGGAAGAATACATCGGGCCGGCCAAACCGAGGTCCGACAACTTGGCGTCGCCTTCCGGCGTGACCAGTACATTACCCGGCTTCACGTCGCGATGCACTATGCCCTGTTGGTGGGCATGGTGAAGTCCTTCGGCAACCTGCGAAATGATGTTGGCCGCTGCCTCCATGCTCAACGGGCCGTTGCGACGAACTAGTTTCCGCAGATCGCTGCCCGGCACATATTCCGTGACCAGGAAATGCACATTCCCATCATTGCCTGCGTCGACGGCTCGGACCAGCTTCGGATGGTTCAAACTACTGAGGGCCTGGATTTCACGGGCAAAATTGGCAATCGCCTCCGGCGTGGACTTGTCGCGAGGAAGAACCTTGATGGCGACAACCCGCTTGAGGTTCGGAGCCTCGCCTTTGAAGACGTGTCCCATTCCTCCCTGGCCGAGGGAGTCGATAATGCGGTAGGCACCGAGTGTGAACTTGGTTCGGCCGTCGAGCAATTGTTTGACCTGCCAGGCATTCAGAAACCCCATCTCGACAATCCTTTCCGAGAGCTCCTGGTCCGTGGGGGCAGTCACCGCCTGACAGTTGTCGCCATTGCGCAAGGCCAGACGGACCTCTTCAAGCTGCTGTGCAGACAGCAACCCGCTGGTCAGGGCGCATTTCTCGAAATTCAGAAGACGGGTATTGTTCAATGGGATTCGGCGACAAGGAAACGGATTTCTCGTATAATATACCCTTACGTTACCCCGCATCTGCCGAAGTCGCAAGCGGTTCTCCTGAGCAAATTCGTTGACATCGGATTCAATCTGTGATAGTCTGGTATTAAGGAAGTTGCGGAAGACTCCTTTGGCCCCCCTCTTTTGGAGTGTCTTGCCTTTGGTTTCGCGCCGCCTTTCCTGCCTGCCCGTGCGATTTGCCGCCGGGTGGCCTCCTTTTGTAGGGAATGGGATGCAGCGTCAAACCTGGACAATCGCGGTGATTTTTCTCCTGCTGGTCGGCGGCGTCGCCGTTCCTTCGCTTGCGATTGTCGTGCGCGATACCCAGAATGATTCGCTCTACCGCACGCTGGGAAGCAGCTTGCCCTACGATAGTGTCGGGCAGTTCATGGGAACGACGACCCAATCTGGGTTCATGGCCTCGGGCACACTTGTTTCGCCGGAATGGGTTCTCACTGCGGCCCATGTGGTCGACAATGCCAAGACAATTTCTTTCAGCATTGGCGGGCAAACCTACCAGGTCGACCGCAAGATCGTCTATCCCGGTTGGAACGGCGATCTCTGGTCCGGCTATGACATTGGCCTCGTGCATCTTGCCAAACCGGTTGATAATATCAAGCCAGCGCAGCTTTATACCGGTTCCGGCGAGTTGAACCAAGCTGACACCGTCGTTGGTTTTGGTAAAACAGGCACAGGTAACTCGGGTGACACGAAGAGCGACGGTCTGAAGCGTGGAGCGCAAAACGTCATTAGTCAGATCGAACACAGGCGTCTTCTCGTGGCCGATTTTGACAACCCGTTACCAGTTGGCGCGGTCCCGTTAGGTTACTCGCGGGCCTTGCCCCTGGAAGGCCTGATCGCCCCGGGCGATAGTGGTGGAGGACTGTTTATCACAACATCCTCGGGGACGTATCTCGCCGGTGTCAATTCGTTCGTCGGTTCGGACTTTGGCCGCCCACGTTCGGTTTACGGCAATTTTTCGGGCCACACGCGGGTTTCGGCCTTTAGCGACTGGATTGAAGCTCTGATCCGAGGCGAAGATCCCGTCCCGATCGACTCGTCAGAAGAAAACACGACTTCACCAAGACTGACAGCCTATCCGGCTCCGGAACCTGGATCGCTGGCCCTACTTGCCGCCGCCGCGATGATGCTGGGAATATCGCGTTATTTGCTCCGTAATACCTAAAGTGCGACGGGGATCAGCCCAAGGAACATTCCTTCATACAACGCCCCGCGGATGACGAGAAGTGTACTTATGGTCCCGTGATAGTGCGTACACTATCACGGGACCGATACCCTTCCCGTCGAGCCGCTGGTTCTCTACCGCCCACGCGATCCGCGGGCATCCGCGCTTCGGAATGACCAAAACTGACTCAGAGCTTCAAAGAATCAATTTTCCTATCCTTTATCCTTTTATGAGTCGTTTCTGCTCAACAGCCTCGACGCCGCCTGGGGAGGATACCTGCCGATCTGGTAGAGCATCTGCCGCTCCAGCGTCCGCTCGCTCCCGTTCAGTCCGAGAATCCGAACGGTCGCCTCGCCAATGGGAGTCTGCGATTGGATCAGCAGCCCCTGCAATGTGAAGTGATCGCCCCAGTAGTCGCTGCGCGGATTAAACAGCCGCGTCAACTCACCGGTGCTCGACGCAATCGAAGCGATGTCACTGCCCTTTGCCCGATTACAGCACGCACAGGCGTACGCAAGATTCTCAGGCTTGGTCGCGCCACCGTGTTTCTCGCTGACGATGTGGTCGATTTGGCAACCCAAGTAGGTGTCGGCCTCGTCGATCAAGCAGTACTCGCACAATCCGTTGGCCCGCGACACCACCAGACGACGCAACTCCGCGCTGACGTAGCTACTCATCGCAGCAGAAGGTTTGGGCGCGAGCCTTGGCCAACCGCATCAGGTGTTCCAGTTTCAGAAAGGAGTCGAGTTCCGAAGTCTCATCCGGGCTCAGGCCGGTGGTCTTTTCGCGGTCGATCAGGCCCGCCACTCGCTCCTTGGTTTCCGGCGTGGCCTCGAAGTGAGCAACCCGACTCGGTGTTGTGCCGGCTGCGATAAAGTCGACGATTTCTTCGTACGCGCGAATCATAATCGTATTCTACTGCCAGCACACTCCGTCGTCAAGTGCGGCGATGGACTCGTCAGAAGAAAACACGACTTCACCAAGACTGACAGCCTATCCGGCTCCGGAACCTGGATCGCTGGCCCTACTTGCCGCCGCCGCGATGATGCTGGGAATATCGCGTTA
>JANXQG010000402.1 GCA_025356915.1 Planctomycetota bacterium
GCTTGCGATCTGCCTCCGTCGCAACGTCCGGCATGACGGCGGATTGGTCCGCATTTTTATCTCCACCGGAATTCGGACGAATAGCATAAACCGTCACTTCGGCCGTGTGTATATTGATCCGCTTGACCTGTTGGGAAAGGCCGACGGGGAACGCGGCCACGGGGTCGCTCTCATCGAGTCGGATTCGATACCGCACCCGCTTGGTGTCGTGGGCAAGGGGGATAGCCCGATCGACCTTCACCAGCGTCGCCTCGCCCAAGTCAAGTTTGGCCAACGGGGTTTTGGCCAGGGCGACTTCCTTGGTTACACGGAAGGTCTCCATATTCATTGGCTTGACCCAGGCTTTCAGTACCTCGCCGGCCGCGTTGGTCCAGACCGCCCCCTGAATTTCTACCCGCTGCCCCTGGGCGTTGGGGGCCATGCGATCGACCGAATCGATTTTTAGGAGACGGAAACTGCCGCCCAGCAATTCGACAGGCCCCTCTTTTTGGGCAGTCATTTCTGTGGTGCATGATTGATTGTCGAAGTTGAGGTGCTCGACGGTGCGTTGCTCGCCCGGCTTCAGCGGTTTGGCTCGGAGCGACAATTCTCCGGCCAACAGTCCTCCGGCCCCCGCTGGCCAGGCAACGAAATGATTCTGTTTCTGGCCCTGCGACTGGATTTGCAGTTCGAGGCGATTTCCGACTACTTTTCCGGTGGTCCGCATGGGAGTCGTGCCCTGTTTCATGACAAGTTCAAAGTCGATCAGCACCCCATCCGGTGTTTCGGTGTCGCTATAGTCAACTTCAAAGTTAGTTTCCTGACCGAATCGCTGCAAGCTGAGCTTCATGACTTGCCGCACCTTGGCAACCTGTCGGCCGGACTCTTCGACCAGGCGGAGGGTTGTTTGTGCATGGCCCAGTCGCTCTCCCTTGACCTGGGCCACATCCCACGCTTCAAATTCAGGCAGCTTTGCCCGGGCTTCTCGCCCGCCGTCAGGCAAGAACGTCCCCGCCGCTGCCCAAGCCAAAATGGTCACGCAGATCCTTCGAGCCGATAGATGATTCATCATGGGATAAAATAAGTTGAGGTGTCATGATTAGTCTCTACTTCCATCTAGTCTACCACATAGCGGTTGTTCAGAGGATGGAACAAGTGAAGTGACTCCCATCCTCCTACTCCCCGCCAATGCCCAACTCATCGAGCCTCTTGCGCAGCGTGGTGCGATGCAGGCCCAGGCGACGCGCGGCGGCCAGACATTGCCCGCCGGCATGTTGCAAGGCCACCTTGAGCAGCGGCGGTTCCACGAGACGGAGGAATCGCTCGTAGAGATCCTGGACCTCACCGCCGCCTTCCAACTGGGCCTGAGCCCAATTGCGGATGAGCATGGCGATGGCCTCTTCCTGCCCGACCTGCCCGAAGCCAGCAGGCAGCACGGGCGGTGGCAGTTGCTCACGCGAAAGGATGCCGCCGCGAGCGAGGATCATGGCATGTTCGATGGCGTTGCGTAGCTCGCGAACATTGCCAAACCACTCCCGCTGCCGCAGTTCGGCCAGGGCCTCGGGCGAGATCGACGGCCGCGGGCCAGGATTCCGATCGGCCAACACGTCAAGAAAATGCTCAGCCAGCGGACCAATGTCTTCGCGGCGTTGACGGAGCGGCGGCATTTCAATTTCAAAGGTGATCAGGCGGAAATAGAGATCGTGGCGAAATTTGCCTTCGGCCACTCGTTGTTGCAGGTTCTGGTGCGTGGCTGAAATCAAGCGGAAGTCGCTCCGCACGGCGCGCTCGCCGCCCACCGGAACGATCTCGCCAAACTCCAACACGCGAAGCAACTTGACTTGGAGAGCCATGGGAATGTCGGCTACTTCATCGAGGAAGATCGTTCCGTTGCTGGCCTGCTCGAGGATGCCTTTCCGCGATTGCTCCGCTCCCGTGAAGGCCCCACGAATGTGGCCGAATAACTCGCTTTCGGCCAGCGTGGGGCTGAGCGAAGCCATGTTCACCGCGACGAACGGCCCGGCGGCCCGGCGGCTGTAGCGATGAATGGCTCGTGCGACCAATTCCTTGCCGGTGCCGCTTTCGCCACAGACGTGTACGCAGGCGTCGGACTGGGCAACCAGGGCAATCCGCTTGAATACTTCCTGCATCGGCGGGCTGGTGCCGACGATCAACCCGGCCGGGTCTTTCGGCGGCAGGCGGACGGCAGCATCCGTGGGCCGGGCGTTGTGTTTTAGCGCGCTTTCGATCACCCGTTGGGCCACCGCCAAATCAAACGGTTTGGCCAGGTAATCGAAGGCCCCGTTCCGCACGGCGGTGACGGCGGTGGAGAGTTCGCCGTAGGCGGTCATGACGACGATTGGCACGCTTGGCGCGGCCTTTTGAAAATGCTGCATTGCCGCAAGTCCATCCATGCCTGGCAGGCGGACATCAAGCATGATCACATCGGGCCGTAAACGGCCGACTGCGGCGAGGCCCTGCTCGGCTGAGACGGCGGTCGTGGCCGCATGGCCAAGTTGTTCGGCCAGTTTAGCGAGGCCCCAGCAGATGCTTTGTTCGTCGTCGACGATGAGGAGATGGGGCATGATGGGTTGGTTCCAGGGTTTCTGTCCGGAAAGTTGTAGGGAGCGGGCGACAGGCACCGACGCGCAGGGGTGATCGGAGAAGGATCACCAACAAACGATTCAAGCCGTGACATCGTCAAGTTGGACTAGGACTACCTTGCCAAGTGCCTCGGCATACCGAATGAGCGTGTTCATCGTCACATTGGGATCAACATCATTTTCCAATTTACTGAGCGTACCTCGATCAATTCCCGAGCGGGCGTTTACGTCCGCGAGGCTAAGCCCCAACCGCTGACGCTCCTGGCGAAGATTCCCGAGAACATGCTTGAGGAGAATGCGAGGCTTAGCCGCTTGGGCGCGGCGGCAAATGTCCGGGAATTCGGCTGCAACCTGTTCGCGCACTCGCTGATAACGGGCTGCTTCCTCGTCGGTCAGCCATTGCTGGCGAGTCGTTCCCTTTCTTGCCATTTCTACTCCTCTAACGGATAAGCGGTGATCGGATAGACGACATCGTCATCAACCCACTCGATTACAACACAAATGTACTCCCTCCTGGAAGTGAAACCCAGTGCGATAGGGCGTCCGCTGGAGCGACTTGTGTCTAACTCGTAAGTTCCCAGCAGAACATCTTCGACCTCTTCGGGTGTCAATCCGTGTTCGGCAATGTGTCGAACATTCCCGCGAGGATCGTCATCCATGTCCCAAATCACTTGCCGAATGGCCACCGCAAGCCTCGTGTGTTGAATTATACGCCAACAGGACCGGAGTTTCAAGTGAAAACACCGAGGAGACCAATTTTACCTTGCCCCCTCCATTGCCGCAACATGGCGTGTCGCAACATGGCGCAACGTGGCCAAGATATCGCGTCTTGCCAGCCCACCCTACGGTTCTCGGGCCGAAGACCCAGCGGTTCATCCAGCATCCAGCGAACGGCACACTCCAGTCTTTACTTCCCCTTACCCGACCAACGGCTGAATATTCCACTGATGCCGGAGGATTTTTTCACGGTCTCCGGTGCTTCGGGCTTGGCATCACTGAACAAGGCTGCGGCCAGCCCCATGATGGACTGCGTGATGGCCGCCTTGGGTGACTGTTCGATCAAGGGCACGCCGTTATTGCGAGATTCGATCATCGTGCGGTATTCGTTGGGAAGCTGCCAGAAGATTTCCTTGCCGATCGTCTCTTCAGCCTTCTTCAAAGTGATATGCCCACTATCGAGACCGGCACGGTTAATGACGATCTTCACCTTCTCGCCGATGCCCTCCATCTCATTGAACGACATCATCAGCCGGACGACGTTCCGTAGGCAGGGCAGGTCCAATTGCGTGACCAGCAGAATGTGATTGGCCATCTCCAGTGCGACCATGTCGTTGGGGCTGTATCCCTTGCTGAGGTCGAGCACCAGATGGGTAAACGTGGCCTTCAGTAAACCAATCACCCGGCGGAGGTTGTCCGGCGTGATCAAGGTACAATCTTCCAACTGCACGGGCCGCGGCAGCAGATAGACCCCGGACGAATGCTTCGTCAGCGATCGCTTCAGCAGGCTGGAGTCCAGACGCGTGGCATTCTGGGCCACATCGATCAGCGTGTAGTCGGGAATGGCATCGAGGAAGACATCGGCATCGCCCAGGGCGAGATCGAGGTCGACCAGGGTTGCCGAGTTCTTCGGGTTCTGGGCCAGCATGCAGGCTAGGTTCACGGCCAGGCTTGTACTACCCACACCACCGAGCGAACCGGCCACGGCCACGACCTGACTGCCGCGTGGGCGACCGTCGCTGGGACCGCTACGGCGTTCACTGATGCGTCCCAGGGCAGCCAGCAGATCCTCGATTCGCAGCGGTTGGGTGAGGAATTCCTTCGCTCCAGCACGCATCGCCCGAAGGATCAGGTGGCCGTCATGCGAAGCACTGGTTACCAGCACAGCACACTTGGGCGAAGTTTCGCTGAGCCGTGCGACGAGCTCCAATGCACGGTCGGGATCGGTGCCCAGCGCAACCAGGCCAATGTCGGGATTGGTCTGGTCGACCACGTCGGCAAAGAACTCGTAGCGCGAGCACTCGGCCTCCAGCCAGATCATGTCCATGCCCAAGAGCATCGACTTGACCGATTCTCGTTTGGAGTCGTCGGGATCAACGATTGCGAGGCGAAGGACGTTGGTCATGAGTTGCGATCTCTATAGGTTATGTCTCTGTGTTACTTTAGGACGTCGTAACCGATGGGGCCGATGAAACCAGGCTCCGCAGTCTGCGGATTCACGGTCATCTCGTTCGCCGCGGAACGATTCTGTGGATTGTGCCGGGTGATCGGGCCTTCGCTCGGGTTGAAACCGCCATTCGTACCACTGGCGGCGCAATTCTGGCACGTGGTCGTGCCGTCCGGACAGCAGTTGGGAACTTCAAGATGACCTTTGAAGAATAGTTCCCAGTCGCTCGGGTTCGTCGTCTGCATCCCAGGCAGACAGGCCGGCACCTGTCCCGGCTCCATGCCGTCGACGATCTCCGGGGTAATGAGCACGAGTAGCTCGACTTCATTGGTCAAATGGTGGACCGAACGAAAGGGTACGCCCAGATAGGGGATGTCGCTGATCCACGGCAGACCGTGGTTGCTGGCCTCGGAGCGTTGTTCGATCAAACCGGCAATTGCGAGCGTCTGCCCAGCGCGCAATTCCACGCCGGTTTCGACCTCTCGGGTTTTCAGAGAAGGAATGCCGCCGGGGACCGTGTTGGCGCCGTCGGGCTGGCTGACACGGGCACGGACGTCGATGTGCATCCGGCCATTGCCTAGCACGATAGGTACGATATCCAACCGCGTACCATATTCTTTGAAACCGACCATGGTGCCGCTCAGGGCGTTGGTGACGGTATAACCAAGCTCACCACCGACCAGCATGTAAGCCGGCCGGCCGCTGATGGCCACGAGGTCCGGCTCCGAGAGCAGCTTGCCAAGATTATCCTGACGCAGGGCGTTGAGTACTCCGTAAAAGGCATTGGCTCCCGCAAAACTGAACTTAAAGACGTTGTCCGCCGTCCCGGTCGGCACACCAAACGGAGTACCTGAGGCCGTGCTTAAAAGCCCGTTGACGCCCGACATCACAAAATTGCCGTTGCTGCTGACATTGGCAAAGTCGAACCCCAGGGCACGCAACTTCGTGCGCGAAATTTCGATAACCTTCACATGCAGCACGCCCTGCTGGACCCCGCTGACCGTCATGTTATTAATCACATCCGTAAAATACTTGCCGGCAACGGTTACGATTTTCGGCACGGCTTCCTGCTGATCGACATAGCCGGAGATAATCACCGAGTTGCCGTTGACTGGCACGATCGTCAGCGAGGCCCGTGGGAATAGTTCACGGAGAATCTGAGTCAGCTCCGCGGCATCGCCCATTACGACCACATTGACCGTATAGATCCGTTTATCCTCACCCCAGAGGTTCACTTGGGTAACACCTGTCCGCTTCGCCGTGATCTGTACCTGGTTGGGCGACATCGGCATCAGATCGAGCACGTCCGGATTATTGACCTGGACCTGGGGAATCTTCTTGTCGAGCGTGAGGAAGCGGCTAGCACCGACCGTCATTTTCAAATGGTCGTCGGCGCCTTTGACGTTGTAGTAAGGGCCAGCCGGATTGGAATCCCTTATCGGGCTTGGTGCCACAATGGGTGAGGCGGTGCCGGGTGGAATGACCACGGGCGGCTGCCCCCGAGCGATTAGCGCGGCCAAGGCCAGTTGGCCCAGTAACAGAAATGGAATGCTGACCGGTCGTCGCAGAAAGGATATAAGTCGTTGATTCATCCGTGAATTCCTTCTTCAGGGATCCTTCCCTGGATCCTATTGATTTCAGGCTTAAAGTGCTGGATGTCCACTAACTTCCTGGTTTGGAAGGTAATTGCGGAGCGCCGGGGCCGCCGGATTTGAGCGGAATGGTCGGAATCGCGGGCGCCGAGGGGCTTGAAGGCCCCGCTTCGGCCGGCTTGGATCCCTGGGTCGGGTCGTTCGGCTTGGTGCGCAAACTCAGGCTCATCCCCGTGGCTGTCCAGGCTCCTTCATCGCCGGGCATGCCTCGAACGCCCGAGTTATTGACCAATAGAACATCGTTGACCTCGGCCCCAGAGCGGACCCGCATGGTAAAACGCTGCTCGTCGCTTGCGCGGGTTTTGATGGGATCGGTTTTTGCGTTCTCTCGCAAGGTTTTTTGAATCATTTCGGCCCACTCCAGGAATCGCTTCTCGTTGGCATCGGTCGAGTTTTCCTTCCCTTGATTACCGCCGCCGCTGGTGCCCAACATTTCGTGAGCGGTCATAACGGTGGTTTTCGGCTGCTCGCTATCCTCACCGCTCCGCAGGATCAGGCGGATTGAGCCTAATTGGCTGGCCAGGGTGACGATCTGAGCCTGGGCCGGAGTGACCAACAACGAAACCGTTTTGCCTAGGGGCATCGACTTCGTATCCGGAGCCTTGGGATCTTGGGACTCGGTACTCGTGACGTCGTTGACGGCAAATACCCGAATGTCTTGCAAGATGGTCTTGCAGAGGGTTTCGCCCACCCCGATGCTGGGGTCCGCGCGTATGAAAACTTGCACGTCGCACCGCGATCCAGGGAGCACGAGTCCGCTGTGGATTGCTTCAGCGCTGACCGGGACGGGAACCACGCGGAGCCCCTTGGGAACCAAGCCATCAATCGGCGAATGGCCATGAGCGAGGAGCTTAGGCTCAATAATCGGCTCGCCAGCGTAGATCTTCTGTCGTGCGCGGCGGCCGTCGATATCTTCCTGGCGGATTACCGCCCCAGCAGGAACTCGATCTTTGGGCCATTGTTCGAGTTTGACGCTCTCTTGGGTGATGAATGAACCGGTGGCAATGTCAGCCTTGGCGACATAGAGCGGCATGGTTTCGCTCGGGGCTAACGAATCGCCGCGCTTGGCCAACACCTGAGTGATGCCCAAAGCCGCGACAATACCGCAGCCTAGCGACAGGACAAGCAAGGCGAGCGATTTTCCTTTCATGGATACCCTCCGATTAATCTAGCCGTTGGATTTCCTACCATCCGCGAAATCATTTCGGCACGCGCAATGGTTATTTCCAGTAACCGCGCCCTTCCGCTAATAAACATTGGCGACGGAAGGGCCAGAACTTCAAGCAAAGAAGGCTAACCACTACCAAAGGTAGTGTCGTTCCAGTCATTGCGATTGCGTCCAAGCGATTAAACCGTATCCGTGTATTCGGCGCAATCGACAAAGATTCTCTAGTTTATTCGCAAATCGTGGTTAGATCTTAGGTTTCAGGGATTAGAACTTAGAACTTAGATCTTAGCACCAAGCTCCAAGCCCTCTCAAATCAACATCCCACTCCAAAAGAAGTAGGCAATCGTACCCAGGGCAATGGGAATACCATAGGGTAGGAGCAACATGCTACTCTTCCGTTCGGCGGCGATGGCCGACAAAGCATCTGGATTGCGGATCGCAAGGATTTCGTCAACGATCTGAAAAAATTGCAGGACATGGTGGTGCCAGCGACGGCGGTAGAGTACCATCGCCACGGCGATTACCCCACCGATGACGGCAGATACACAGAAGGCGTAAAAGGTCGCCGTCGCTCCAATCCAGGCCCCAATGCCGGCCATGAGCTTAACGTCGCCGGCTCCCATGCCGCCGATGGCATAAGCGGGCAACAACAACCCCAGCCCCACCAGCGTGCCCGCCATGCTTACCGCCAAGCCGCTGAAGCCGCCACAATACGCGCTGGCCGCCCAACCAGCGAAGACCAGCGGAAAGGTTAGCCAGTTAGGCACTTTCAGGATCCAGCCGTCGATGATCGCCGCAACGATTAGTAAGACGCTGAGCAACCAAATCGGCCAGTTTTCGACAATTCCGTGAAGCAAGGTGAGCATGAGAGGTAGGGTGTTCGAGAATATAGAGCTTAGAGCTTAGGTTTTGGATTCAAGACTTTCTCGTTTTCCGTCGCCGCTTGTGGCTTCGCACTTCTCTTTACCTCATGCTATAAACCACGCTCAGCATGGCACTGATTGCGGTAAAGAGATACAACAGCGAATCGGCCGCAAAGTGATTCATCTCTAGGGGGATTACAGGATACATATTCAAGTCCTAGTCATCGTGTACAAGACAACCAACAGAATATAACGAGTCGTCTGCACAACCCTAGGTCGCAATTCACGTTCTGTCAATTTCAAGAAATAAAAATTCCCGTCCGGTTCACGCGTGATCCGGACGGGAATTTTCTTTGAACTTCATATCTGCCGTTGGTCTCGCATGGAGATCGGGCGACAGATCGTGAAGTTCTTGAAGTTTCTAACAAAACCTTGGATTCGCCGAAGCATATAGCTCCGAAGAAATCAGCGGGTCGGTTGGCGATCCTTATTTGATCGAGTTGGCAACCTTGGAGAACACACTGCTGGCGTTGCTGCCGATCGTCGTGACTGCCGCGAGGCAGACAACGATGATCAACGAGAGCATCACGGCGTATTCGACCGCGGTAGGACCATCTTCGGACACCAAAAAACGACGCAACTTGGTGGCTAACGATTTCATCACTTCTCCCCTTTCCGATCACCCGTGGGCTTCGGAATGAAACATTGGTTAGGTTCAGTTCACTTCCTTGAACGCGATTTTGTCCTTCAAATGAAACTTAGTTCGGTTTTTCAAGAAGTCAAAATTTGTTAAGGAAAACATTAAGGAAAACATTGTTACCAGGGCCACGAATCCGGTTAGGCTGAAACCAAGCGCGAACGAGAGATTGGCTACCAACACGGTTGTCGTGGCTAGTAAAGCCACGCCCCACCGCCAGGCCGGCGACGACCAGAGCATGACTAGCGGCACGGCCAAAAGTGTCTGATCGTAGACGAGGAAATAGGGTGGGAAGATCATCATGAACAGCACGCCGCAGGCATACTCATAATTCTCAGTTCCGGGGGATGCGTGGGCCGGTTGCCACGGCCGCCGCGCCCAGACGACGCGGCAGAGCATGACTGCGGCCGCGCTGGCTGTGATCGCATAGGTAACCTTCATGGCCGGTACTTGCCATGCCGTAAGATCGGCCGCCCAGAGCAGATTGCTCGCGATTCCTGAAAATGACTGCTCAAACAGCGGCGAATAGCGATAGGCACGGGTAATGGCAGAAATCGTGGGCATGGCGTGCAGATAATCGAGCCACAAACTGGGGCCTAGGAGTAAGGCCACAGTCAATGCCTGGAGGGTAAATCCAGCCGCCAAGCCGAGCAGCGTGCGGACATCGCGCCTCACAAGCATCCATAGCAGCAGTCCGACGGCCAGTTGTGGCTTGAGGGCAAGAATCGAGAGCAGCAGCCCGGCCCAGCCAGGTTTTCCCTGCTTGTGGAGCGTCAATCCACCGGCCAGAGCCAACAGGAGCATCGGTGCCAAATGACCGATGCCAACGGCAATCCAGAGCGGCAGCAGTGCTGCCAGGGCTACAAGCATATTGATCCGCCAGGGTGTTGGCAGCGGGGTGGTGCGGTAGAAAATCACGCCGGTTGCAAGGATGCAGATGGCTTGGATTGCCCACCAAGCGGACAGGGCCTCAGCGTAGGGAAGCCGTGCAAGGGGTGCCATGAGCAAACCCAGGGTCGGCGGGTAAAGCGAGCGGAGCGGGTCATCTCGCATCGACTCCTGAAAGTGGCGGAAATAGGGCTGATCGTACAAGCGATCGGCCTCGCCGCGGCCGATAATCGTACCGGCAAAATAGAACTGCGGAAAGTCGCCGCCACAGCCCCGGGTTTCGGGCCGGTTGTTCAACACAAAGCCTTCCCAGGCCGCAAGAACAGCCAGCGTCGCAAGAAGTCCAAGCGTCCAATCGGAAAGCCGCCAGTGCGACATGAGAGTTCCTTAAATCACGATTTATGCGTGCAACCAGTCCACGGATCGATGATGTCTCAGGTGAAGTTTAGGTTGCAAAATGTACCTTTCAGCAAGCCGCAGGGTGGGACGAGCCGCAGGCGATCCCCACCCTTTTGATTCATGGAGGCTCGTTTCACTCGTCTCACCCT
>JANXQG010000436.1 GCA_025356915.1 Planctomycetota bacterium
CACTCGGCAACCTTCCGTTCGTGCTACTTCGACGCCCTGGTTTCACTCTGGTTGTTGGTGGGCGTGATCTCGGGAATCCACCCGCGACGGATAGCCAATTCATGCCCGCCGAACAGCACCGAGGCGAATAGAAGCGGCACGAGGAAGTAGATCACGCGGAAGATCAAGAGAGCGGCGACCACCTTCGGTTCCTCGTCAATCGCAACGAGTTGCAGGTTTGTCAACAGCAAGAGGATCATGGCCTCCAAGACGCCCCAGCCGCCCGGCACGTGCGAGAGGACGACAATGACGTACGCCACGAGATAGACGGCAAGCACGGTCAGGTATCCGCCTTGAATGGGCGGGAAGATAACATAGAGTACGCAGCCGGCAACGAGCATATCGGCCGAAGCGATGGCGATCTGGTAGAGCGTGAGTTTCAGGGGCGGCACGGGCAGCTTCCAGCGAAAGATTTTGATCTCGCCGCGGTGAAATGCGCTTGCCGCCACGTAGGCGGCGGTCATCGTCAACAACGCCACGCCGAAAGGCCGCGAGTCGGCAAAAAGATAACGGAACCAGCCGATCGCATTCGCATGGATGTTGCTGTCGGCCATCGAGTCGCAAATCTGTCGCATGGCGTCGGGTGGAATTGTCAGCACGGGAATAACGAACAACGTGCCGGCCAAGGCGAATACGCCGAACCAGAACGTGAGGGCCAGAATCACCAGCAATTGCAGGATCTTGTTGATAGGGATTCCCCAGGAGGAGTAGATGCGGTAGCGCAGGGGTGTTCCGGCCAGGGTCGCGCCAAAATTATAACTGAAGGCGTAGCTGGTGAACGATGCGAAGGTAACGCGGATCCATGAGATCGGCACGCCGGCATAGCGGAATGCCAAGTAGTCATAGACTACGAGTACCCCGTAGTTGATGTGCGTGATGACTATGGCGACAAAGACGAGGCTATACGGGACCTGTCGCAGGCTGTCGAGAATCTCGTGCAAACTGTACTTCTGTAATTGCCGGTAGAGTAACCATGCGGCACCGCAGAATATTGCGAACACCAACAACGAGCCAAGCCAATGGAGCGGACGGTATTTCATCGCCTACTTTCCCAGTTCATCCGCCAGGGCGCCGGCATCGTAGAGCTTCCGCAAAGTCTCTTCGATGGCCGCACTGTGTACGGCGATGGCCCGGCCAACTTTCTCCGTGTAGACGAAGTCCCAGACAAGCGATTCCAGGTTGCCGTCGAAGATAATGCCCACGAACTGACCCTTCCGATTCACCACGGGGCTGCCCGAGTTACCGCCGATGATGTCAACGGTGGAAACAAAATTGAACGGCGTATCGAGCTTCAGTTGGTCTTTGCGATCGAGCCAACGCTTAGGCAGGTTGAACGGTTCGCGATTCTGATGGTCGGCCGAATGTTGGTAGGCCCCGCCGAGGGTCGTCCAGGGCGGCAGGGGTTGGCCTAGTTCGTCATAACCTTTCACGATGCCAAAGGCCAGTCGCAGCGTGAAGGTGGCGTCTGGATAGACCTCGGTTCCCAATACGTCGAACCGCGCCTTGGCGATCTTCGCGTAGGCCTGCCGCAGTGGTTCGTCAACTTGTTCCTCCAACGTGCGGCGGACTTTCCGCGCGGGCCCATCGACGAGCAATGCCAGTTGGATCATGGGATCCTTGGATGCTTCGATGGCCACCTTGCCACCTTGGGCAAGCTTGCGCCGAAAGGCAGCGTCTTTTAATCGCGATCCTTGGATTAGTTCGGCAGCCCGATTGCGCGGAGACTTGCCGTTGAGCACCTTCACGACCAGTTGATTGTCGGCACCGGCCTCGGTAATGAGCATGCTCAGACCATCGGCAAGCTTGAGCATTTCCAGGTCGTCGTAGATCGGCGCTTCGGAAAAGAGCATCTGTTCCAGCGATTCGCGGTTTGATTGACGATACTCGCGCAGTCGGTCGGCGTTGGGCTTGCTATCTTCCTCGGCCATTCGCACGAGGATCCTGGCGGTCTGAAACGGGTGGCAATGGAAGGCCCGGCCTTCTTCCAGCAGAAGCACTTCCTTGCGGATGGTGCGAAGGGTCTTCAGGGCGGCGTGGATATCGTTCAATGCGGAGCTGACCGTATCGCGAAGTAGTGATGAAATGCCCTCCGCGGAGTCGCGAAGAACCTCTTCCGATGCTCGTTTGGCCGCCATGACCGCCGGATCTTGAAGTCCGGCAAGCCGGCCAATCTGGGCCTTGCGCGAATTCTGGATGCCGAACAAGTCCTCGCGTGCCCGTCGCGCGTTCTCGCCGCTTCGATCGCTATAGTTCAGCAGCATTACCTCATTGCGCATCAGCCAATTCAATGTTGTGGGGAGCGAAAGGTCGCGGAGGTAGTCTAGGTGGGCCACGGTGTCCAGGCGATCGGTCTTGCCCGGGTGGCCGGAGACAAAGATCAGTTCGCCATCGGCTGCCCCGCCATGTGCCCACTGCAAATAGTGCTCGATAATGGCCGGCTTGCCGTTGTCATAAACGCGGAAGAAGCAGATGTCGAGGTCATAGCGGGGATATTCAAAATTGTCCGGATCGCCGCCGAAGAAAGCGATGTCTTGTTCGGGGGCAAAAACCAAGCGGACGTCAGTATATTTTTTGTACCGATACAGATGGTACTGCCCGCCGTTGTATAGGGTGATGACATCGCTCCGCAGGCCTGTCTTTTCGGTCGATTCCTGCTCGATCGTGTTCATGATCGCCCGTCGTGCCTTTTCCGACTCAGCTAACGTGCCCTGCTTGGGAACGGCCGCATTGACCCGATCCGTGACATCTTCCATGCTTATGAGCACGTTTAATTCGAGATCGACGCATTTCACTTCATGGTCTTGCGTCTTGGCATAGAACCCTTCGGCGAGGTAGTTTTTGTCCTTGCTGCTGAGCTTTTGCAGGGCGTCGGCCCCAACATGGTGATTGGTCAGGACCAGTCCATTGGACGACACAAACGACCCGGAGCCTCCGGAGTTGAAGCGGACGCTCGAACGCTGCAAGTGGTCGAACCAAGCCTGATCGGGCTCAAAGCCGTACTTAGCCTTAAGGATGCTCTTGGGCGGTTTGTTGAAGAGCCACATACCATCGTCTCCCAAAGCCGCCGCGCTGCCGGAAAAAGCCATTCCCACGCAGGCCAAAAGCCATCCCAGCCGGACTTTTTGCGCCCATCTACCGACTCGTTGCATAGCGAGAACTCCTCTTCGGCTCACAGAGTGTTGACAAATTCGGCGAGATCTTCGATATCCTTTGCCGATAGTTTCGGCTTTTTGTCACCGCGCAGACCATGCTGCCCCTTGGAGAGCAACTCGGGGATCGTCAGGTATTGTCCGTCGTGCATGTAGGGGGCCGTGCGCCAGTTCTCGGTCAGACGGGGCGTGTTGAACTTATCGTTAGGTTTGTCGTACTTGCCCAGACTGCCGACCGAGTGCGATTTCTTGTCGCAGTAAAAGGGTGCCGGATGACACTCCGCACAATTCAAAGTGGGGCTGAAGAAGAGTTCCTTGCCATGCTCGGCCGACGGGCTGAGCTTGCCATCGACCAGGTAAGGGCTGGGCACGGGCTGCAACGATTTGATATAGGCGTCCATCGCCAGGGCGTCTTCCTCGGGCCGGACGGCGAAGAGGATATGCGTGATGCCCGCCCGCACGGCCGCGGCTGCGCTCTCGCGAACTCCCAGCGACATGGCCGGCCCGCCTTCAAAAACGTGCAACATGTTTCGCGTGTTCTTCGGGTTGCCGAGACCGTCGTTCGGCAGATCCCAGTTCAAACCGTCCACGCGGGCGTCAGGATGACAACTGGCACAACTCTGCCAGTGCTGAAAACAGATTGTGGCGTCAAAGAAAAGCATCTCACCTCGCCGCTCCTGGGTCAGTTGCGGCTTAGGTCCCAAGGCAATCTGCGTGACTGGAGCGTTGGATTGCGACTTCAGATCGACGACCGAGAGCGTATCGCTAAAGTATTCGGGCACATAGGCACGATCACCAACCACGACCACGCCTCGCGGACCATTGCCCAGTAAATGCACGCGTTGTCGGAGCGTGGCCAAAAGGGAAAGGTCGTTGGGCACTTCGGCCGCTGCCGCCGGATTAAGCTTCGTTAGCTTCTCCATCAGGGCGGAGGCATCGATCACACTAAGCTCGTGCGTGCTGGCATGGGTCACAAAAACCGATTTACCGTCGGCGCTGGTTGTCACTCCCCAAGGTAGGGCAGCACCTAGATCGACGTCGTCCAAGAGAACCGTATTGAGTAGTCGCCTGGCTGGGGCGTCGATGATGCTCATGGCATTCGTATTGACCCAGCCCCGTTCCAATTGCGTGGCTGGCAATGCGTAATGCGAAAGTACGTGTACCACGTAAACATAGCGACCGTCCGGCGAAACGGCCATGCCACGGACGCTGGAACTGCCGTTGGGCAGGCGAATCGACGTGGCCTGGTTGCTTGCCGTGTCGATCACGCTGATGTTAGCCGCCACGTCGTAGCTATCTGCCCGGTCCAGAGGAAGATGATTGACCACAAAGACCGTCTTGCCATCGGGTGTGATTACGGCCCCGTAAGGCTCGCGCGTAACCGCCACCCGCGCGACCTGTTTGTGGCTGGTAGTTTCGATCACCGAGACATCGTTGTTGAAACGATTGCAGACATACAGCCGCGAGCCGTCGGGCGTGACGGCCACACCGTGGGCGGTATGGCCGGCGGGGATCGAATCGACGATCTTGTTCGTCACCGTGTCGATCACCGCGACCGTGCTCTTGACCGCACTACAGGTGATGTAGAGCCTCGCGCCATCAGAACTGAGCGCAAGCGCCGTTGGCTCGGCCGGTAGGGCGATGGTCTGCGCCACCTTGCCACCGGCCACATCGAACAAGGCGAGTTGCCGGGCATCGGTCAGAGCGATGTAGAGCGTCTTGCCGTCTCGCGATGCCGTAATGGCGTCGGGACCAAGATAGTTTTCGGCCACGGCCGGAGTGCAAAAGGTCATGGCAAGTACGATTGAGGGGAAGGAAATGCGGAGAATTTTCATGAGAGAATCCCTGGAATCAATAGTTGTCCGTTCGCCAAATTTGTCCCGGAGGGACTTGGAAATGGCCCGGCTATTACAACTTCGCTTTGGGGTTCGAGAGCCTCAGTCCAGCCATGTCGTGATAGGTGCCGAACTCGGTCACCAAGGCGCCTTCGGGGCCTGCGACCATGAAGTGCCATGCCTCGCGACGGTTCAAATCGCCGACTTCATCAATCTTCAGCGGCTTGCAATGCCGCGACTTGACGATGTCGCGCTGGCTGGCCGGGATCTTCGTGAGGAACTCGGGCGTCGGCTCGCCTTCCCCAAAGGTGTAGATCATGCCATGCCGCGGCTGCCACGATTCCATCTTTGCCGGCCCCTTCTCGGTCGGCAGATGCTGATGCTCGGGAATCATCTGGCCTGGCAGGAGATAGATTTCGTGGCCGAAATAGCAGTAATCCTGGCGGTTGAGCCAGAAGATGCCGGCCATGCCCACGTTGGCGTAATCACCGAGGTGGAAATCGAGTACCCACATGCCCTTCCGGAGGGTCTCGGAGATGGGATATCCGAACCGCCGGAACATATCGAAGTAGGCCTCCTTGGCCTTGTCTTCCTGGAACTCTCCGGCCGCATTGTAGAAGTCGGCGTTGGTGTAGGTTTTGACGGGCTTAGTCGTGGCTTCTGGCTCAGCCGCCGTCAAGGAACCACCCAACTGGCTTGCCAACGCTACGCCGGCTGCCACGGCCGTGCCGGAAATCAAATCTCGACGGCTTAATCCACATTTTGAACTCATTGCATTTGCTCCTGGGATAAAGGTGAACTACTTATTAACGACATGCTCGTCGACCTCCACGATGATACGGAAACCGACGTCGAAAACATGCTGCCACGGTTGGTACTGCATGCGGTACGACGCAGTGGCACGATAGGGCCTATTATACCATGAACCGCCGCGGACAACCTTCGTACCGGCCACGGTGGGGTCATCACGGCCATCGCCGGAATTATAAGGATATGGCCGATAGGCCGTGCGCGTCCACTCAGCCGCATTGCCGATCATGTCGCGGAGACCCCATGCGTTGGGCTGATAACGCCCCACGCTGTTGGTGACCATGGCACCGTCATTGACCGAATCGATGCGGGGATGCCAACGGGGCGAATCGCGCGAGGCCAAGCGGCCAAGCGTGGTATCCGCCAGGTTGGCGAAGTGGCCGAAGTTGGCAGTCTTGTCGCCGTAATACGTTGCCGTGTCCGTGCCGGCTCGAGCCGCCCACTCCCATTGGGACTCGGTCGGCAAGTCTGCCCTGCGGCCGGTCTGCTGCGAGGTCCAGCGGCAGAAATCCATCGCCTGCTGCCAAGTGACACGAACGACCGGCTGCTCGGGACCGTTGACCGAATGACCGCGATGTCCCTGGTCCTTGTTTGTCATGCTGATGAAGGCACTGTCGTGCTTGGCATCGAAGGCAACAAACTGGGCGTTGGTAATCTCCGTGCGGCTCATATAGAACGGATGACTGATCTTCGTACGAGTCGGCGGATATTCGTCGTCGGCTCCATCGGTACTGCCCATGACGAATTCACCGGCGGGGACCAGTACCAATTCGATCGCCGGGCCGGACTTCAGTTCCAGCTTCAATGTCGGCGGTAATTTCAGGGCCTTCTGCCGCAGGGCGGCCTCGGACGCATCGAACGGCCAACCGCTGACGGTCGGCGGCTTGACGTCGCGCTTCGGCGCGGGCGCGGGGTCAACGAACGCCACCGGACCATTCTTCAGTTCCGAACCCTCAAAGAGCGTTGGGACGATCGCCTCAGGATCCTCGGGCCGGTTGGCGTAGAGCGTTCGCATTTCCAGACGCCGCTGCATGACAGGCGTCATGCGTGCGTGTTCGTGCCATGTGCCGTGATCGGGTACATTCAGATCGATCCAGGTGATCAAACGGTCCCAGCTTTCGCGGTCCAGCTTGACGTTGTAGTGCCCTTTTTCCAGCATCTGCACCAATTCACTCGTGCCGGCATGCCATTCCATCGGTTTTTGCAGGTGATAGTCACTTTCCGGACCAGGACGGCGAACGAACGGATGCAGCGCGACATACGAGGGTGTGAAATTGCGGAAGTGGCTGTCGCCGGCCACGCGGAGGTCGGGCGAACTCGTCTTTCCGCCTTGGTGACAACCGACGCAATTTTTGTCCAAAACCGGCTGTACTTCCCGCTTGAAGCTCATGCCTCGCGGCGGCCCGTACCAAGGTTCGATCTGCGAAGGCTTGCGAAGCACGGCCAAGCTCGGCTTGCTCATGGGCGTGCGGCTTTGGCTCTCGTGGCAACCGATGCACGACACCGTCTCGCCTGGCATGGCCGTGAACCAGCTCCGCATCACCGCCACCGCCTTGCCGTCGGCATCCAGCGGTTGCATGGCCAGCGGCGTGTTAGCCGGGGCCTTGAAATTCACCGAGCCGTCGCTGTCAACCGGTACCGTGCCCCAGATGCGGCGGCCGTCCCAGGGGCCATCGATGCCGATGTTGATGTGCCCGCCCATGCCGGGGTAGGCGTAGTGCAACTCGTAGATACGCAGCTTCTTCACCGTGCCGCGCGGAACACCTTGCATGCCCTCACCCGCATAGATGTCCGAAATATGCACGACCGCCTGGTCCGTATTCAGATTGACGCGGTCGGGAATCACGGGCGGAGCGGCCGTCTTGCGGAGCGGCACCGGTTCCAGCATCGCATAGCCGGACTCTTCCTTCAACAACACGAAGTTGTCGAACGTATCGACGAGGTAAATGCCCCAGCGCGAGCTGGGCGTTGGCTTGCAGGAAACGAGAAAATACTTCTCGCTGAGCGGATAAGGGTGGAGGAATTTGGGCCACGAGCCGTTGACCAGCCCGTCGCGGATGAGCGGCTCGACCTTTTGTCCGAAGCCGGGAATCTTCTGCACGGCCCCTTTTGCTTCATAACGCCCTAGAGCTGGATCGAAGACGACTAATTCGCCCATCCGCTGCACGCCATGGTGCCCGGAGATGATCGCGACGACCTTCGTTGGGTGGCCGGGGATGGGCCGGGTGTAAAACGTCGAGTTAGGCCAATAGGAATTGCTGTGGTAATAGGCGGCCTGGTTCGTGCCG
>JANXQG010000537.1 GCA_025356915.1 Planctomycetota bacterium
ACCACTCGGCCATCAATTCCAAGTAGGCCGCGTAGTCTCCGTCGTTGAAGAACGTCTGCTGTCGGCGGTTGCCCCGTTGCGTAACGTGGTGGGGCATGCCCGGTATGACCAATCTCGCTAGTCTTGCCATGCCCCCAAAATGACAGATTCCTCAATCATGTCAATAGTTTAGTCATATGTCCCCGGAATAGTCTTCCCCGGAATTGTCTCAATTACTCGAATTACTCCGGAATTAAGCTTATCTTTAACTATGCCTCTCCGCCGCCAGCTTTCGTAAAACCTTGTAATCCGTCTTACCGGTGCCCAGCACGGGAATCGCCTCGATGCGTTCCACGGCATCTAGCCGCATCACGCCGCGGAGGCCGGCCTCGACCAGAATGGCGTTGGCCTGCTTGAGCGAAATATCCAATGTCGTATAGAGCACGATCCAGCGGCCAGGGGCGTCGACGCCTTCGACCGCCACCTGCGGTCCGTTTTCCGTAGGCGGGTAGAGCCGGCTGAGCGGCTCCTCCAGGGCCGGCAGAGAAACCATCTCGCCGCCGATCTTGAGGAACCGCTTCAGGCGTCCGCAGAAGTGGATATAGCCATCCTCGTCCAGTCGCACAAGGTCGCCCGTAACGTACCACCGCTTGCCGTCAACCTCGGTGAATGGGTCGGGTCCATTGTAGTTCAAATAGCCGTTGAAAATCGATGGCCCGCGGACCAGCAACATGCCGGTAGACCCGGTGGGGAGGCGCTGATGCGAATCGGGATCGACGAGGCAGACTTCCACGCCGGCTACGGGCGGCCCGACGGTGCCTTGCTTGATCTTGCCTGGCAGATTGCCCGCCACGACCGGCGAACATTCCGTGATGCCATAGCCTTCAAGGATGAACGCATGAGGAACCATCTGTTTGGCGCGTTCAAAGAGGGCATCTGGGCATTTTTCCGCGCCGGTGACAATGATCCGCAGCGATGCGAGATCCTCAGGCCGCGCCGCGCCAAACATATAGCTAAGGAACGTCGGCGTAGTGACCACGATCGAAGTCTTGTAGGTGGATGCGGTGCGGACCAGTCCCGCCGCGTCGGTCGGGTCAGGATAATGGGCCACGCGAATGCCGCCGAGGATCGGGGCCAGGATGTTGCCCAGCAGTCCGAAACTATGAAACGGCGGCAAGAAGCCCAACACCACATCGCCATAACTCGCCTGCAAGACGGTGAGCGACGCACGCACGTTTGAAATCAGGTTCCGATGCGAGAGCGGCACCGCCTTGGGTGTGCTCTCCGAACCGGAGGTGAAGAGGACAACCGCCGGAGAGTCAATCTCCGGCCGGGGCAAGCCGTGCAGCAATCGGCTGGGCAGCACGTAGGTCGAAAGCAACGTCATCGCGGCTTCTAGCTTGCCGATACTGCTGCGGACATCTTCCAGGAACAGGTATTCGGCCCCTTCGATCTGGATGCCGAGCCGGTCGATCAGCTTTTTGGACGTGATAACGTGGCGGATGCCCAGCGTCTTGACCGCGTGGGCCAGGTTGGCGGGGCCGGTTGTCCAGTTCAGTAGCACAGGGAGCTTACCGGCCAGATGCAAGCCGAAGAAAACGACGTCGGCCGCTACCGAGCCGGGAAGCAACAGGCCGATAGGGGCAGGCATAAAGCTCCCCTCTCCCTTTGGGAGTGAGACAGGGGGTGAGGGTGCGTCGAGTGCCCGGAATCGTTTCGCCATCAGCCTTGCGCCAACATACAACCTGCGGTAGCTGAGCACACCGGAAATGCGATCGGCGGCAACGACGTCGTCGGGATGCTTGAACGCGCGGCGGACAAATGCCTCGGCCAGCGTCTCGCCAAGTACCGCCGGTTCTTCTTGGTTGCTCGGTGGCACGCTCCATGCGGCGGGGGCTGACTCAGGCTTCTTTCCGCTCGTGGAGAGTTGTCCCTCGGCCAAGGCCCAAAGCTCGCTGAGCGTGTTGGCCACGCGATCGCTGCGGAAGCCAAAATGATCTTCGATCTGTAGGGCCAGGTCCATCCGTTCCAGGCTATCAAGCCCGAGCCGTTCCAAGAGCATCTCGGCGGAATTCTCTTCGGCTGAAAGCGGCCGCTTGAGCCGCTCTTCGACCAGTTCGTTGACCGCGAGGATCGTAGCGGGCCGAATCTTGGTCAGATCGACCTGGCCGGTCTCGATCAGCGAGGGATATTCGTGCTTCCGTGGGCCAAACAGAAAACTGAATGGCACAAAGGTTGGCTTCTCCGGCGCGCCGCGGTTGTACCATTCTTCCAAGAATGGATTGAGCTTGTCACGGGTGATGCCGGGCAGGTCGCGGCGATCGATCCGCTCGACGGTCATGGTCACGTTCCGCCGCGGCAGAAAGGCAAACAATGCGGCGAATACCCAGCCGAATGCTCGTATAACGCTGCGTTCCAGGTTCGGATGCTCGCCCGTGTAGGCCATTGTGAAGATACTGCCCCAGACGCCTCGGGTGCGGACCAACACGATGTTGGCCTGTGGGCAGCGTTCCAAAAGATCGGCCACAGCCCTCGTGGCACCGATTTCCTCGATTCCACGCCGTTCGGTTCGGCCGGCCGGATAGATCAGAAAATTCTCGCCGCGGTTTAACCCCTCGACGATGGTGTCGATCATCGTCATCGTCTGTTCGCGGGCGTTGCGGCTCTGCTCCTCCATTTCCGGCACCTCGACCGCGTTGACCAGCCGCATGAGCGGATAGAGCAGCGGCTTGCGATACATGCTTGTGGTGACGATCGGCCGCATCCCACCCGCAATGCGGACGTTCGAGAGCACCAGCGGTGGATCAATCAGCCCCGGGTGATTGGGCATCACCAGCGTCGGGCCGCGAAGGTCGCGGAGTTTCTCTAGCCCTTCCACCCGAACCCGGTAGCGGAACCGGGTCAGGAAGCGAATCAGCATCCAGTAACAAGCCCGCACCCACTGCATGGCGATCTCCTTGGGAGTGCGGTGGCTTGCCACCGCTTTCCAATACGGCCCGTCCAGTCCCGAATCGACCAACTCCCCACGCGTTTTGAAAAGCGAGGGCAAGCCCTCCCACTCCAAATTTATTGGGAACTACTTCTTGTCCGGCTCTTCCGTCACCGTGACTTTGACCATCTTATCGCCCTGCTTGATTGCATCAACGATATCCTGGCCTTCGATCACCTGGCCGAAGACGGAGTGTTTGCGGTCCAGCCAGGGGGTTGCGATGTGAGTGATGAAAAATTGTGAACCGTTGGTGTTCGGTCCCGAGTTGGCCATGGAAAGCACGCCGGGGCCGATGTGCTTAAGATCCTTGTGAAACTCGTCTTCAAAATCATAGTCCGGGCCGCCGGTGCCCGTGCCCTTGGGGCAACCGGTCTGGATCATGAAGTCCTCAATGACTCGGTGAAACTTCAGGCCATTGTAAAAGCCTTTGGCCGCAAGTTTTTCAAAGTTGGCGACTGTTTTCGGCACCTTGTCGGCATGTAGGACGGCGCGGATGGTGCCTTTGCTGGTCTCGATCGTGGCAATTTTCATGGTTACGCTTTCTTTCGACAGAGTATTGGTGAGTATTGGCAAACTCCTTGGCAGACGTGATGGTCACCTTAGGAACAACTTGCGTAAAGTTCGGGAACCCAGGTCCGGAAGACATTATCCTTGTTCTACCCGATCTCGGCAAGGCTCTGGCACCTGTCTTTTTCCGATTAGAGAGTTGGGCTCTTCCAGTTTTAGGTGCAAAAAAGCGGTAATAAATTGGTCAGCGAGCTGCCAGCAGTTCCACGAGCTTTGCCAAAATCTCCTCGCGGTCACTACCGCTCAGGGCTAGTGCAAGCTGCGCGGTAAGCAGACCGTACTTTACACCGATGTTGTAACGCGTCCCTTCGAGTTCCATGGCCAGATAACGCTCGCACTGGGCCAACTTCTCCAGCGCGGGCGTGAGCATGATCGGTGGGCTGCCGTCACCCGTGGGAGCCTCGGCAACGGCCTGACCGAGCAACTCCATCGCCTGGGGCGTCAGCACGTGCATGCCGAAGAGGCATAAGTAATGGCCTGCTCGCAGGCCCGGCACGACCAACTGCTGCTCGGCGCAGGTGGGTGTCGGTTTTTCCAACACCCGCTCGATGCGATAAAGGCCGCTGCGGCCGGCGATGGGCGAGCCGCCAATGGCCCCGTAGTAGCGGAGCATGCTCTCGCGGGTAGGCTGCACGGCAGAGATCGAACAGTTTTCCGCTCGGGCCGCTTCGACCAACTGCTGAGTGCATCGCCGCGTTTGCCGGCTGACGTAGAGGTGGTCGCTCACCAGATGCAGAAAGGCCTGCCCGCCGACCAGCGAGGCCGCGCGATACAAAGCCTCGCCATAGCCGCGCGGGCTTGGCTGTTCGACGAAGGATAGCAACCGCGAGTAATCACCGGCCGCTTCACGATAGACCTGCTGGCTACCGCGGCGGACGACGATGCCGACTTCTTCAATGCCGGCGGCGATGATCTCTTCGAGGAGGATCTGTAGGGCAGTCTTTTCCATGCCGTCCAGATCGACGAACCGTTGCAGCGGCAAGCGATCCTGGTTCGGCCCCGCTGCGGTGATCACGGCTTTGCGAATTTCCATCAATGGGTTCCTGGGAAAGCTGTTTGAGAAGAACGGAATACTGATATGTTAGCGTAATCCTACTCATCTGGCCAGCCTTCCTCGCCAACCAGCGGCACGAAGCGGCAGGCGGTGAGCGGTTCGATCCGTGGCTCGTTGCCGACCTTGTGGATCACCTGCAACATCTGGTGATCGCGGCAGCCCACGGGAATGACAAGAATCCCGCCGGGAACCAGTTGGTCAATCAAATGCTGCGGCACCGTGGCGGCGGCGGCGGCGACGAGAATGCGATCGTAGGGGGCATCGGCGGGCCAGCCGAGCGTGCCGTCGGC
>JANXQG010000538.1 GCA_025356915.1 Planctomycetota bacterium
CTGACCATATCAGGCTTGATGGGCGTACTGCTTGCCTCGACGATTCTGGCGATCACCGCTAACAGTCTCTCATCTCCTGCCCCTCTCCCGAAAGGCGGCGGGGGCTTGCGGAGCTTGTTTTCGGCCTTTGCCCGGCATCGCCGCAGTTATGCGGGGTTCCTTATCCACCTCGGCTTCGGCTGCATGGCGGTCGGAATTGCCGGCTCGTCATTGGGAAGCCGCGAGACCGATCTCTCGATGACCCGCGGACAGACCGTCGAGTTTGAAGGCCGCACCATCCATTACGCCGATTTGCTCCAACAGGATCTCTGCCAGAAGATCGTCGTCGCGGCCCAGCTAGAAGTCAATGAACCGGGCGGAGCGAGTTATACGCTTGAGCCTGCACAGATTCTCTATCGTCCTCAGAATCAATGGGGTTCCAAAGTCGCGATCCATTCAACCTTCGGCAGTGATTTTTACGTCATCATGCATGGCGGCAGTGAAGCCAAGAAGATTCACCTGACCTTGATCGATCACCCGCTGATCTGCTGGCTCTGGATAGGCGGATGGATCGGGCTGGTCGGCGTTGTGATTGCCCTGTTCCCTCAGCATCAGCGTCGCGAGTCGGACGAGGACCGCGCGTTGGCTCATGCGGTGATTCCCCGCCCACACCTCGCGACCTTAACCCGACGCGCTCGCCATGACTGATCCTCGCATCGCGATTGAAGTACGCCGCGTGACCAAGCGATTCGGCCGCCGCCTCGTGCTGGACGAAATCGACCTGGAAGTCGCGGCTGGCGAAAGCATCGTCCTCACGGGGTCGAATGGGGCCGGCAAAACAACTTTGCTCCGCACGATGGCCGCGTTGATTCGCCCTAACAGCGGCGATATCCTCTGGTTCGGTGAGAAAACCAGCGGACAACATGAAAGCCGCCGCTTGATCGGCATGGTCGCTCACGAGAACCGACTCTACCCGCACCTCACGCTCCGCGAAAATTTGATCTTCGCCGCGCGGATGTGTGACGTAGTCCACCCGCGGCATTGTGCTGATTCGCTGCTGGAAACGGTTGGGCTGCTAGCGCATGGCGATCGCACGCCGCCAGTACTTTCCAAGGGCATGCGGCAGCGGTTGAGCCTCGCCCGGGCATTGATCCACGATCCACCGATCCTCTTGCTGGATGAACCGTTTGAGGGCCTCGATGCCGAGGCTGAGCAGTGGCTGACCGGTTTGCTCCAGGATCTACGGCGGCAGGGTCGGACCTTGTGCTTTGTTTTGCACGATGAGGCAAAAACCCGGTTGCTGGCCGATCGCGTGCTGCACCTTCACCAAGGCCGGTTGCTGCAAGTCGCCGCAGACCAGACCGCCGTGGCCCATGCCGCATGACCGGGAGAAATACAATTAACCATCACCCGCCAGAATATCAGAATCGTTGTTGTGGCCGGTCTCCGACCCCACGCCTCCGACCGAAGGTATCCCATTCACCGGGAGACCTTCGGTCCGACGTTTCGGCGGGGTCGGGAGACCCTCGCCGAACGGGGGTGAGCCAATCGCAGTATCAAAAGTTCTACTGGATGGTTTCCAAGGATCTGCTCTCCGAGTGCCGTTCGCTGCGCGTCTGGCCTGCCATGCTACTGCTAGGCGTGGTCGTCGCCATGATGTTTGCCATGCAGACGGACCTTCCACCCCAGCAACTGCGGCAAATCGTCGGCGGTCTATTGTGGCTGACGATCTTCTTCGCCGGCACGCTGGCCCTGGATCGTTCGTTTGCCGCCGAGCGTGAAGATGGCTGCTGGGAAGGGCTGCTGAGCTATCCCGTCTCGCCGACCTGCGTTTACCTGGCCAAGCTGACCGTGAATGTCGTCGCCCTGGCGGCACTGGAATGCGTTCTGATTCCGCTGTTTGCCATCCTCACCGATCTGCCGCTTTTGGCCCATCCCGGACCAATCATCACCGTGGCCTTATTGGGAAATCTGGGCATTGCGGCCGTGGGTACATTGCTCAGTGCGGTGGCCAGCACCGGCAAACAAAGCTCTTATCTGTTGCCTCTGCTGGTCCTGCCGATGGTAATCCCACTGGTACTGGGGGCCGCGGAAGCGACACGTCTGGCGGTCGAGCACGACTTTGGCCCGAGTTGGTGGCGATGGGTCGAGTTGCTGGGGGCGTTCGCGATCGTTTTCGTTACGGCGGGCATCGCACTTTTTGAATTCGCCGTGGAGGAGTAAGCCGAGGATTAAACCATGTCACAAACTGCCGAAAAATATTTCTTCAACGATTACCTGTGGCACGCCGTAGCTGCCGTGATGGTCACGACCGCGATCGCCGCCATTTTTCTGCTTGCCCCGACGGAAGAAACGATGGGCATTGCCCAACGGATTGTCTACATCCATGTCTCTGTGGCCTGGATGGGGCTGGCCGCCTTCGTTCTCATGGCTATTACGAGCGGAATGTACTTGTTTCGTCGCGACCTGGCCTGGGACCATTGGTCGCGGGCCGCCCTGGAAATCGGCTGGCTCTGTTGCAGCCTGACCCTGGCCACAGGTTCGCTTTGGGCACATGCCGCCTGGAATATCTGGTGGACCTGGGATCCACGATTAACCACCGCCTTTGTCCTGTGGGCCATGTATTCCGCTGCACTCGTGCTCCGTGGCGGCGTGGAAGACCCGCACCGCCGGGCACGCATGGGCGCAATCGTGGCGATTATCGGCATGTTGGACGTGCCACTGGTGATTATGGCCACGCGCTGGTTCCGCGGCATCCACCCAAAAAGCCCGCAGATGGAACCGACGATGCGCGTGGTCCTGTTGATGAGCGTTGTTTGTTTTACCCTGTTTTTTACGATGCTTTTGCTGCTGCGGCGATCGCAACTCCGTAGTGCCGATATGCTGGAAGATTTGCAGGCGCAAGCAGAAGCGTAATTTATTTATTTCCGCTTTTTCAAATGAAGGAACCCCTATGCTTACATTTATGACCGCTTACCTGGTTGTCTGGTTCTCCCTGTTAGCCTACATGCTGCGACTGGGCGGCGAGCAACGCCGTCTGCGACGCACGGCAGAGGCGTTGCAGGCGCAGTTTGAAAAACAGCGACCGTCACGCCAACGGGCCGCGTGATAGAAAATTACGGACTCCACAAAGGCCAACCCATGAAGATTACGTTCCTCTTGCTCTGCGTTCCTTTAGCCGTCCTGACCTCTGCATCATCGTCTGCCGTTGCCGGCATGATCGAGGGCATGGTCGTCAATACATCCACCGGAAAACCGATCCCCTGCCAGGTTGCGGTCATCTTGCAAGTGCAGGTGAAAGGTGAACTTGTTCCCTTTCGCGATGTCATCTCCGACAAGCAAGGCCGCTTTAGTTTTGGGCGGCTGCCCGCGGGTGATGGAGTTGTCTATCAGGCTGGCGCCACGCGCCACGGCATCTTCTATCCGGGTCCGCGGATCCGCTTGACCGACCTGCAACCGGTCGCCCGCACGGGATTGTCGGTCTGCGACGCGGTGGCCAGCCCCAGTCCGCTGGTGCTGAAGAAAATGGACGTTACCATTCGTCCCGAAACCGGCCTGCTGAAGGTCACGGAAACGTTGCTGCTGGAAAATCCATCGCACACATGTTACGTCGGTGAGGTAGCTCACGACGGCGCCGATCCGGTAACGCTGGAACTTTCCATCCCATCCGATTTCGAGCGGACTACGTTTGACCAGGAGTTTTTTGGACGGCGGTTTGCCGTGGTTAACAACAAGGTAGTCACCAGCATTCCCTGGCAGCCCGGCGAGCGGGAACTGCGATACACCTATCTACTTCGCAATACCGAGGAGGCGGTGCGTTGGAAGCGGCCCCTGGACCTGCCTTGCTCCAACGTGACGATTCGCGTCGAGGGGAAGTCGCCCAAAGAAGTCCGTTGCGAGATGCTCCGCCAGACCTCGGCCA
Organism: Planctomycetota bacterium; assembly: GCA_025356915.1. GTDB lineage: Bacteria > Planctomycetota > Planctomycetia > Pirellulales > Thermoguttaceae > JANXQG01. Next base: position 3,902 of record JANXQG010000538.1, read on the forward strand.
GCGAAAATGTGGTCGTGTTCGAGTCGGCCGGGCAAGAGCTGCCCGTGGGCCTTGTCTTGCAAGTCGAACTGGGACGGCTGCCGCTGCCTTGGATGACCTATGGCAAATGGGTAGCGGTTGCTATCATGCTCAGCCTGATTGCCGGGACAAGCTGGCTCTACTTCCGCCGTCGTCATCGTCACTCGCCTGCCAAGGAATTATCGAAACCGCTGACCGCCCGAAACGAGGGGAAACGAGCGGCTTGACGGCACCCTCACCCCCAGCACGAAAGAAAATCACGTAGGTCGGGCTTTCTAGCCTGACTTGTCTGTTCCGTCAGGCTGGAAAGCCTGACCGACTTCCATGCTGCGGTAATAAGGCTCGAGCCGAATTCCGGCTGGACAAAACAGGTTATTCTGTTAAAATTCCCATCATCATCAATCGTAGGATGGACGTCCAAGTCCGTCCTTCAAGACTAAACGGACACGAAGGTCCATCCACCAGGAGAAAAAATGAATAGGACAATTGTTCGCTGCATGGCTCTTATTTCGCTAGGAATCGCCTTTTGTATTGGCTGTGGCGATTCGTCGACCCAGTCGTGGGAAAGCGGTAAATCTCAATCTTCCGGGCAGAAAAAAAGCACCAAGGTCGATGAAACGGCCGACAACAATGACCCGGCCACGGCAGATCCGGCCGATAATCCGCACAAGATGACCAACCCGCATGGCGGCATGCAGATGCCGACCGACGTTAAGGATGAGGTTTTGGAAAACAATGGGAAGCTGGACTTGGATACGCGTCATTGGACCGTGCCGAAATTGTGGGTCCGCAAGACCCCCAAGTCGAAGATACTCGAAGCCGAGTATGGCATTCCGAAAGCCGAAGGCGACAAGGAGGACGGACGTCTCACCATAAGCCAAGCCCGTGGGTCCGTTGAAGACAATATCGCCCGCTGGAAGGGGCAGTTCAGCAAAAAGTTGGACAAGGAGAGCCAGGAGACCCTCGATGCCGGCGGGATCAAGGTCACGCTCGTTGATCTCACGGGCACGTTTGACGACTCGCGCGGCATGATGGGGCCGACGGTGACCCGCCCCGAGTACCGCATGTTCGGCGCAATCTTCCAACTCCCCAACGAGGAGGGACTGCACTTCATCAAATGCTATGGACCGAAGAAGACCATCGCCGATCGGACCGACGAAATCAAGGGCTTCCTCCGCTCGCTCAAGGTGGATAAATAGCAAATGGATTACGCAGCCTACACGACAGCCGACTTCGATCATAGTCCGCTGATGTTCTATTACGAAACCACCACGGCCTGTGACTTGGTCTGCAAGCACTGCCGGGCTTCGGCCCAAGAGAATCCCGATCCCGAGCAGCTCAGCACGGAACAAAGTAAACTGCTGTTATCGCAGGTTGCTCAGTTCCCCAAGCGACCGATGGTCGTGCTCACCGGCGGCGATCCACTGAAGCGGCACGATCTGATGGAACTGATTGCCCACGGCCGCAGCGTCGGTCTGGAAATGGCCCTCACGCCATCCGCCACGCCGCTGGCCACGCAAGAAGCCTTTGCGCGGGTTTATGAAGCGGGAATCAAGCGGCTAGGCATCAGTCTCGACGGTCCCAATGCCCAAGTTCACGACTACTTCCGCGGCTGGGAAGGGAGTTTTAATCGGACCAAGGAAATGCTCCTGGCCGCCCGCGAATTGGGCATGGCCGTGCAGGTCAATACCTCGGTTTGTCGGCGAAATGTTGACTTATTGGACGAGATGGCCGAATTTCTCACTCCGTTCGGCATCTCGATGTGGGCTTTGTTTTTCCTTGTGCCCGTGGGTCGCGGCATTGAGGAAGAGCGAATCAAGCCCGAGGAGTACGAACGGGTCTTTGAAAAGCTGTACAACTGGTCGAAGACGAAGCCCTATGCCGTGAAAACGACGGAGGCCCCGCATTACCGGCGGTTTGTCATGGAGCGGGGCGGCAATCCCCTGGCCGGACCGCACGGCGGTGACAGTTCCGAGCGTCGCGGACACCGCGCCCCGTTAGGCGTGAGCGACGGCAAGGGGATCATGTTTGTCAGCCACACTGGCGAGATACTGCCTGCCGGCTTCCTGCCGATCCGTTGCGGCAAGTTTCCCCAGGACAACGTGGTTGAAGTCTATCAGAAAAATCCCGTCTTTCTCAGCCTCCGGACGCCGAG
>JANXQG010000577.1 GCA_025356915.1 Planctomycetota bacterium
CCTGCTTACGGCCACGGACGGAACCCCGGACAAATTCCGGATTAAGATCGTGGACAAAGCCACAAGCCTGGTTATCTACGATAATGCGCCAGGCTCCGATGATCTCAACGCGTCCGCCCAGCAGGCCCTCGGCGGCGGCAGTATAATCATTCACAACAAGTAAGCGAAGAATCGCGATTGCATTGACTCGGGACGGGTGTTGGCTTTGGAGCTGGCGCCCGTCCTTCCTTCTTTGCCTGCAGGGGTCAACCCAGGGATTCATGCGTTTTTCCTCTTAACTGCGTCTAAGTAGCGGACTTTAATCAGCCATGCCTCGGTCATCCATAGCAAAGGTTGTTTTAGGACTTGGCGACTCTCATCCGACTTGGGATAACTTCATCGGTGCCGCGGAAGATCCGAGTGCAATATCCAGGCGCGATACCACGTCATGAGCCGAGGCGATCGCCGGACCTTTCCCCTCTCAGTTTTCTGTTCTGCTTACAGCCCTCCGTTAACTCTGTTTGCTGTCCCTCCCCCACCGGACGGCAAACCTGACGGATCGGACCTTCATTCCAATCAATGTTTGCAGCCCTCCTTACGACCTGACGGCTATTTTACTCTCTCCCGCGCCATTTCTCTGCCTCCCGTCCCTGCCAACCCGGTTCCGTCAGCCCCCGCTCGGTAGACTACGGTAACCTACGGTAAGCGGCGGAAGGTAGGCCACAGCCGCTCATCAATATGGGAATTCCCAAAACGAAACGAACTCGACTTCGTCGCACCTCTCACGGGGACGGCTCGGGGACGGCCTGGGACGCCCGTTGGGACGGGTAAATTTTCAAAATCATCAATGTTTGCAGTCCTTGGGACGGTGGGACAACTGTACAGGGGGGAGGGCACCTGGGGGGGCACCTGGGCACCTCCAGGCTCCGCTCAGTCCACCCCATCATGAGACTTCCCCGATCATAGTCGCGCCGAATTGCTGAATTCGGTTCTTATCGACTTGTCTTTGGAGAGGTTAGCCCCTAAAACGACCGCATGAACCGCCGACATTTTCTTCAACTCAGTGCGGCAGGGCTCGCTATGGCCTCTCTTGGCAGCGCCGCCGCTGATCTCTCCGGTCCCAAAATGCGCGTGGGCATCATCGGCCCAGGCTGGTATGGCAAGTGCGATTTGATTCGCTTGATCCAGGTCGCTCCCGTTGAAGTGGTTTCGATGTGCGACGTCGATAAGCGCATGCTTTCCGAAGCCGCCGACATCATCCAGGCGCGACAGGATTCCAAGAAACGCCCGCGCACCTACTCCGACTACCGGGAGATGCTGAAGGAGAAAGATCTCGATATCGTCTTGATCGACACCCCCGACCACTGGCATGCGTTGAACGCCATTGCGGCCATGGAGGCGGGTGCCGATCTTTACCTGCAAAAACCCATCACCGTTGACGTGGCTGAGGGGCAGGCGATGCTGGCAGCCGCGCGCAAACTTAAGCGGGTGGTGCAGATCGGCACCCAGCGCCGGAGCACGCCGCACCTGATTGAGGCGCGGGATCGGGTGATCAAGGAAGGCAAACTGGGCAAGATTGCTTACGCGGAAATCTGTTGTTATTACCATATGCGATCGGGGGACACTTCGCCTTACTCGCAGCCGCCTGAGAACCTGGACTTTGAAATGTGGACCGGTCCGGCGCCCAAGAAGGAGTATCATCGGATCATGCACCCGCGTGGTTGGCGGGCCTTCAACGAGTACGGCAACGGAATTGTGGGAGACATGTGCGTTCACATGCTGGACGCCGTGCGCTGGATGCTGGATCTCGGCTGGCCGAAGACTGTTAGTTCTTCAGGCGGCATCCTGGTCGACAAGCAAAGCGTTGCCAACATCTCCGATACCCAGAACGCCACGTTTGATTTTGGAGATCTCAAGGTGGCCTGGACCCATCGATCCTGGGGTGAGGCCCCCGATCCTAAATACCCCTGGGCACTCGTTTTATACGGCGATAAAGGCACGCTCAAAGCCAGCGTGAACAGCTATGACTTCACGCCGCTCGGCGATGGCAAACCGCTGCATGGCGATGCGCTCTTCGAATACGACAAGTATCCGGAAGATCGCACCGAAAAGGATCTGGAACGGCACGTGGCTTCCGCCATCCGTGGTCACATGAAGGATCTATTGGCATGCATTGAAACCCGGAGCAAACCCGTCGCTGACATCGAGCAGGGTTACATCTCCACCGCCTCGTGTATCCTGGCCAATCTTTCGATGAAACTGGGCCGTACCCTGGCTTGGGATCCCGTGAAGGGTTCCATTATCGGGGACGATGAAGCGAACCGCTTATTGAAACGGCCCTACCGCAGCCCGTGGGTCCACCCGGCCTCGGCATAGGACCATTCCGCAGTCGTTTACAATGGGCGCGGGCTTTTGTGGCTTGCGCCCTTCTTATTTTGGCCTTCTCTGGAGATTCCTCAGAATTGTTTTTGCCATCCTGCCATCGGCGTTGTTACTTTCCCCGCATGTCGCGACTCCACTCTTCCTCAGAATCTTCCCAACCGACGCTTCAACATCCGCGCGGAACTCTTAATCGGCGCCAGTTCCTGAAACGCACGGCTATTGCTGGCGGCATTGCGGCCCTCCCCACGCTCATTCCGGGTTCGGCCCTCGGCTTGAACGGCGCCGTCCCGCCGAGCGAGCGCATTGTCTTTGGTGGCATCGGCGTGGGCAACCGCGGCACGGGTGTCCTCGGCTGGATGTTGCCCGAGAAGGATGTGCAATTCGTCGCCATCTGCGACGCCAAGAAGTCACAACGTGAGGCCATCAAACGCATGGTCGATGGAAAGTATGGCAACACCGATTGCTCGATGTACCGGGATATGCGCGAGTT
>JANXQG010000579.1 GCA_025356915.1 Planctomycetota bacterium
TCGGCAAACTCGGCGGCCGGGTATTGCAGATTCTCTACCTCGTCCTCTCCGGCGTGCCCGTGCTGGCCCTGGCCATGCTCCTGGGCGGCATAGCACCGCGGGCCATCGCAGGGCTGACGGCCATCACCCTGAGCACGGTCCTCTTCGTGACGATGGTTTCCATGAGCGTGTCGGCCTGCACCGCCAAGGCCCGCGACGCGGTCATTCGGGCGTACCTCGTATTTTTCTCCCTCTGGGTGATCCCGCTTCCGGCCCTGGCTATTTTTTCTTTCAATAATCCTACCTACGCATGGACAGTCCCCCTTCTGAAGCAAATCGTAGTCGCCAACCCGGTCATGACGTTCATGACAATCTTCATGGGCGGAGGACCTTGGGGACCGGTGACCGAGCCATGGTCGCTTCTGTTGAACCTGGTTCAGAACCAGATGCTTGTGGGCGGGATCGCACTGCTTCTGGCGACCCTTTTCATGCGACGAATCCATCTGCGAGAATCGGGCAAACCGGCCCGCAAGCGCCGCTGGCGGATGCAGTTTTTCCGGGGCGAAATCGGCGATAATCCCATGCTCTGGAAAGAGCTATATGCCGAACCAGGTTCCTCACGGCTGGGCCTGCTGGGCTACGGACTGCTGGCGCTCATCTTCATCGCGCTTTGCGGGCTCACGATATTTGTCTATCATGAATCCGTGGGGCATCCCTACAGCCGGGACGCAGAATCCTATTGCTACTATGCCATCGGCATGTCCACTTTCTTGAGCTGTTGCGGCCTGCTCCTCTTGACCGCGCGTGCAGCCGGTTCGATCACTTCGGAAAAAGAGCGGGATTGCTGGGTCTCGCTGATCGGCACGCCGCTGGAGGCCGGGCAGATCGTCAAGGCGAAGATTCTGGGCAGCCTCTGGTCGCTGCGCGGGCTTGTGCCTTTTTTGGCTGTCGTCTGGCTGCCGGCTTTACTGCTGCGGCCTTCTTTTTTCTGGGGTATCGCCTTCTCGCTGCTGAACCTTGGGATCTTGGCCGCGTTTACGGCCACACTGGGCATCTATTGTTCCCTACATTCCAAGAACACGCTTCGCGCCATGGGTGCCGCGCTGGGGATCGCCATCCTGGTCGGTGGCGGTTACCTAATGTGCTGCTGCCCGGTAGTAGCGATCGGGGCCCGGGGTAGCGGCGACACTGCATGGCAACTTGGCTTGGCACCCTGCATGCCGCTTCTGCTAGCTTGGCCTGGCGTCGTCAGCATAACTCTCAATTCAATTAGGTCCGGCGGGCTAGATCACGAGTTTGGCGGGTTCATGGCCGCCTATCTGATCGGCACGATCGGCTACGCGGCCGCCGCGCTGACGATGATGTTCATGGCCATTGAGCAGTTCGACGAGAAGAGCGGAAGAGTTCGGGGGGGAAGCATTTATTCGCCGCGGCCGCTTCCGGTTCCGGGTGGGGAACGCGAATAATTGTAGGGTGGGGACGAATGAAACGAGCCCCATACTCGTCCCACCTTCTGCTCGGCCGACCATCCCTTCGCGACGCTTCCCTTACCCCAGCCCATGCTTGGCCAGCTTGTCGCGGAAGGTGGATGCCTTCATTCCCAGCGCAGCTGCGGCGGCCGTTTTGTTGCCGACAGCGGTCCGCAAGGCCCGCTCGAGAAGGTCTCGCTCGGTCTGGTCCATGGCGGCCTGAAAATCGCCGGCCAGAGCCGTTTTGCTGCCCAGGGTGCTTTGTGCTGCCGGTAGAGCAAGGCTGGCCATTTCGTTTTCCAGCAACTTTGCCGTGATATGGCCCGTGCCGACCAGATAGGCCCGCTCCAAGGCGTGGTTCAGCTCGCGGACATTTCCCGGCCAATTATGCTGCAAGAGCAGTGCCAGGGCACCCGGCTCAATCTCACAAACGGACTCGCCGGCGATTTCTTTGAGCAGATGCTCGGCCAGCATCGGCAAGTCTTGCATCCGTTCTCGCAACGGAGGCACCACGATCCGCAGCACGTCGAGCCGATAGTAGAGATCCTGACGAAATGTTCCTTCGCCGATCTTTTCCAACAGGATTCGTTTCGTCGAGGCGATGATCCGCACGTTGGCCTTGATGGGTGTCGTGCCGCCGACCCGCTCGTAAACCTTCTCTTCGATCGCCCTCAGGAGTTTGGACTGCTGCTCCAGAGGGATGTCGTCCACATCGTCAAGATAGAGTGATCCGTTTTCTGCCAGTTCAAAGCGGCCCTTGCGACGCTGCTCGGCCCCGGTGAACGAACCTTTCTCGTGACCGTACAGCTCGCTCTCAATGAGGTTCTCTGGGAAGAGCGTGCAGCCGACCTTGACATACGGAAAGCTGCTGCGGTGCGAAATGCCATGAATTGCCCGCGAGATCAAGTCCTTGCCGCAGCCCGTTTCGCCCAGCAAGAGGACATTGGCCTCGGTCCTTGCGCAGACCTCGATCATCTGTCGCACACGGACCATGCCTGGAGACCGTCCGACGACCATAAGCTCCAGATTCGGCGGCCCCACTTCGGCCATCAGCGTCGCTGCCTCACCCTGCGGTCGGTTCGTGCGGTCTAGCCGGGCCAGGAGTGGAAAGAGATCCTCGTTGCGGAATGGCTTGGTTACAAAGTCAAATGCCCCCAGCCGCATCGCCTCCACGGCCACGGGGATGCTACCGTAGGCGGTCATCATAATCACGGCCATGTCGGCCATGCGTCCTTGCTTGATCCGCTTCAGCAGGTCGATGCCGTCCAAACGCGGCATCTTCAGATCGCTGACCACTACGTCAAACTGTGCTGTCTGGAGTTGTGTCCACGCCTCCTCACCGTCGGCCGCAGTCACCACTTCATGCCCCCGTGCCGACAGATCGTCGGCCAGCGTGATCCGTTTGATTTTCTCGTCGTCAACAATCAGTATTCGCATGGGCGTTGTAGCTCTCCTGCAAACGGCTCGCACATTTTATACGTAATCCAGGTTATCCGCGATCTACGGCGCATCGGCCAATTCCCCGCCGGCTCGAGTCGACAGGGCCTGGAACACCTTGAAATCAATGTCGTAGGTCAAAGGCCGCCCGGAACCGTCTGCCCAAATGAATTGCGACATGTTCGGATGGTAGCTCCAGAAGTGATAGTCGTGGTTACCGTCGTTCAACCCGGGAGACAGGCCCAATTTCGTAGTCATGAGGTTGTCGCCGTTGCCGGTGCCATAAACATCGCCGGCACCGCAGTAGGGCCAGCCGTATAACTCGTTGCTAATGCCGCGTTCCCCCATGATGATCGTGTGCGAGGCCCCGTCCGTGATCTTCGTCAGACTGATGGCACTGCTGTAGTCGCCGTGAAGAAGAATGCCGTCGTTCAGAAATTCTGATGTTCCCATCACGCCGAGATAATTCGTGCAAGCATAATCGCCATAGATCGCGTCGTGATAAACCTTGTCCGTCAATGGGTCATTGGGACATTTGTCGTGACTGAGGATCATCACGCAAGGGTTCATTCCCTTGGGCTGAATTCGAACCCAATCAAAGCATGAGCCTCGGTAGTTGAAATTGCACAGATTGTAAATATTTTTGGCCTCCAAGTAGGGCAGAAGCCTGGCCTGGAAGCCCCACCATTTGTTTTTGAAGTTTCCCACCGGAAAGGTTCCGTAGTCTGCATGGAACATTTGCAGCGCCAACCCATATTGCTTGAGGTTGTTCTGGCACTGTACCCGCCGGCCAGCCTCGCGGGCGGCATTCACCGCGGGCAGCATCAAACCGACGAGCGTGCCGATAATGGCGATGACGACCATAAGCTCGACGAGGGTGAAACCCGGTTTGTGGAGGAGTCGTCGAAACATGGAAGGACGGCACTTGGACCTAGATCTGCTCTTTTAGTCTTTTAAGATGAAGTCGTGCAAATATTTACCGTCATCTGATACTTCGACGGATTGGGCCCATTCGGTTTTCGTTTGCTGGGCGGCCTTCTTATTGTTAAGCGTCTGGAGTACGATTGCCCTGGGAACAAACCGCTTCACAATCAAAGTTTTTGGCCCCGCCAGGGGGCCGTTGCTGCGATCGAATTGATAGCTGCCTTCCGCTAACGCCGTCGTTGCGGCGGGGCCGGCCCCGCCTTTCGCCGGCAAAAACGTGATCGAGCCGCTGGGCTTCTCGCCGCTGGCAAGCGTCACCGTGCCATGCATGGGAAGTCGCTCCAGGCCACTCCCCCTATCGCAACCGGCAAACAGTGGAGCAAGCCCAAGAAGAATCGAAACAACGATGGCTCGATGACTTTTCACAGCGAATACCGATTGGAATAGGTAGTTGCTACGCGGTCCCATTCAGGCCATTCTACACGGACCGATGATACGATCAGTCTACCACATCTCCCTCCTCTGGCTAGCATCCTGGCAGAATTTTCTATACGCTTGCCGTGAATTCAGGATGAATGAGGCGGATTTGTGGTTTCGGACGGTGAATTCTACGCTGGCCCAGATCGAAACCTCGCCAACTGCTAGCCCGGATTATTCATGGCACCGGTGAATCATGCACAGTGTGTGACACAAGCCTGAAGCGCAAGCGAAGGTAAGTCCTTTGCAGTCCTACGCTTGCGCTTCAGGCTTGTACATTGCCGTGAATAATCCGGGCTAGCCGTTGGCAAGGTTATGATCAAGGCCGAAATGTTGTTTTGGCGGGGTCGCCAACGTCTCACGCGCTCTTGCGCAGCCGCAGGATATCGCGTAGCTCTTGCGGCATCGATAGCTCGGCTGTGCGAGGCTCGCCTCGCAACACGTCCAGGACCATTTCAAGTTGGTCTGGAGGTGAGGTGGCCAAGTCGATAAAAAGAAACTTCCGCCCCCGCAACTCGCAGCCACCGCCACCGTTACCTTCAAGCCACTCTTGGCGAATTACATAGCCCAATCGCTCAGCCAGATTCAGAGCGTGGGCAATAAGAACTACCGTATGCATCCTAGCTCCTCCATTCTCCCGACATCCCTGTCGGCGCGTGGATTATAGCCGCTTCCTTTTCAGTTGCCTAGCGGAGTTGACGATAGGAAAACGAGAGTTAACATCTTGGTATACCATGAATTAAGACGCGAGTTCTCGGGAAAACAGCTAAGCACCGGCGGTGCGGCAGAGCGGCGAATCTAGCGACCATCGCGAAAATGCGAATCCCAGGGGCTTTAGGCGGACAGCAAGAATTACAATACCCGTGGGATGGATTGTCAATCCGTTCAGTAATCTCGGCAGTCGGTAGATTATTTTCTCCCGGCTACCTCAGGGGGGTCCATTGTGTCAACCAGCGACAGTCATCAGCAAGCAAATCTTCAAGAACAGGTCGAAATGCTCAAAGAGCAGTTGGCTCAGGCCCAGAAGCTGACGGCCTTGGGCGAGTTGGCCAGCACGACTACGCACGAGTTCAATAACGTGCTGACGACAATTATCAATTACGCCAAGCTTGGGCAGCGGCATAAAGACAACGAAACCCGCACAAAGGCTTTTGAT
>JANXQG010000552.1 GCA_025356915.1 Planctomycetota bacterium
CAGTATGAACGCGTGGGTGGCAACGAAGTGCTGCAGGCCGATGTCCGCGTGATCGCGGCCACGAATCGCAACCTGGCTCAGATGGTCGCCGACGGCCAGTTCCGCGCCGACCTGTACTACCGGCTGAGCGTCTTTACGATCAGCCTGCCGCCTTTGCGCGAGCGCGGCGACGATGTGCGGCTCCTTGCAGAGTATTACCTCCGCCGCTACGCCCGCGAACTGGGGAAAGACGTTCGCGAGATCTCACCCGACGCCTACTCGCTCTTGCAGAAATATCGCTGGCCGGGCAACATTCGCGAGTTGCAGAGCGTGATCAAGCAATCGCTGCTATGCGCTAGCGGGCCGGTGCTGGCTGCGGATTTTCTGCCTGCCGCGCTCTGTGGCGAAGGAAAGGATTCGACCGCTGCAACTCCCACGACTCCCGTTGTGCCGCTCTTGGCGCCGGCTGATTGGCATCGCTTTCTGGCCGAGCGGTTGCGGGCCGATTCGCAAAATCTCTACTCCGAATGGTCCGCGATGACGGAGCGGTACCTGTTGACCGCAGTGTTGCAGCACTTGGGCGGCAACCTTACGCACGCCTCGCGCATGCTGGGCATCAACCGCCGCACGTTGCGGCTGAGGCTCGCGGAATTGGGGATCGAACGCGAGTAAGTCTTTTCGGCCGTCCCGGCCAAAGCCTAATCAAGGTTTCTCGACTTCGCTTTGCCGGTGCGCGTGTCGCCGAGCTGGGGTAGAAGAGATCGTTTGCCGAAGTGATGCGCCGCTTCCCAGTGCTGGGCATTTTCTGCCCGGCGGTGGGCAGGAATTTCCGCTATTTTGTGATATGGCTTGCGTTCACGGCTACCCTCAACTCTCTTTCGCTGTCCGCGCGAACGGCGCAAACTCTTTGGCGCCATTGAGTTCCGCAAGCACTTCCTTGGATATTGCCGCAACAACCTCTGTCGCGGCATACCATGTGCTCCAGTGGCGGAGGCAAGCGGGTGGTTTGGTCTTGTGATCTTATCAAGGCGCTGCTTTTGCTTTTCCAAGGAGATCCAGTCATGAAAACGGCAACTCTGCTGCTCGCAGTTACGCTGGCAATCATCGCGTTCAGACCTGCACATGCGAACACCATTTATGGCGCTTTGAGCAACTTCGATTGCATCAACGACACGACTACACCTGCTCACGGCTTTGAAATCGAACTCGACGGGTGCAGTCCATCGCAGGTCTATTCCACTTTCGGCGCTCCTTACAATCGTTATGGCACCCCGACCATAACTTCCAGCAACGGCAATACCTACGTGTATTGGGAAAGTGGTTACAACAGCACTGCTGGTACATGGTCCGCAACCACAGTAGCCGGGAGCATTCCTAAAGGGACGGGCGGTCACTCGCTTTACATTAATAGCGGTTACCCCGGTTTTACCGGACCCAATAATCTGGTGCCAGGCGACCACTTCGGTGTCGCTTTGAGCGCTACCCCGACCAATACGATCTACCACTGGCTGATCGCGGATCCTTCTAGCCCAGGCCATCTCATGCAAGCCAGTACCAGCGTGATGGTCCCGGTGCCGGTCTTCCAGCCGGTTCCAGCCAATCCGGCCCAGATTCAGGTAGTGGTGCCGGCGCCGCCGCCTGAAGTTATTCCGCAGTGGGGCGATGCACTTTGGGTGAAAGTTTACACCACTACAACCCAGAATGCGCTTCCCGTCGAACTCGGTCAACTCGTTCTGGGTGATCCGGCGGTGCCCCCCGAAACGCAAACGGAAATCTCTTGGACGCTGCTACAAACGCCGCCTGTCGGCATTCCTGGCGGCAAACCAGAGGTAATTGAGCCGGCTGATCCAGCTGGCGCTAATGAATCGGTGACGCGTCGCTTCGAGTTTTTCAAGTACATCGGCGGATACATTTCGGAGGACCACCAGGCAAATTATGATGTCCCGGTCAATCCCGTCAACGGCTCCTCAAATGTCGGTGACTTCCTCGGGAATCAAAACGTCGCGGCTAATTTCGCACCCGTCCCCGAGCCCTCCACCCCCGCCCTTCTTGGCGCCGGTGTGATCGGCCTACTGGGGTTTGCTTGGCGACGGCGGAAGGCATAGCTTCCCGGGGTCAAGATTCGTATCCGTAAAGGAACCAATCCCACAATGCGAATCCTCCCTTGTTTGATGCTCATAGCCCTGCTTTGTCGGCCGGCACACGCAGATACCATATTATTCGATTTTAACAACACCCCGATCCATACCCCGCTTCCCCTCGACTTGACCTTCAGTGGGGTCACGGCGCATTTCTCGGCCACGGGACAGGGCATGTCCATTCAGGATCCCACTCAAAGCATTGGGCTATTACCCGCTGGCTTCGGCGACCTCTGCATTTCCCCCAACAGTGTCTTCGCGGCAGACCTCATCGTTGATTTTCCGCAGACCATGCTCTCGTCCTTCTCGATTCTTTACGCACCGCAAGAATTGGCCACTGATTCGTCGGCGACCATGCGGGTGACCGCGTTCGAAAATGGCACATTCGTGGGGACCAACACCTATCAGGTTCCCGCGAGCCAAGCTGGGACCTGGCCGACGGGCACTCTCTCGATCAGTTCCGCGCAAGGCTTCAATCATATAGTGGTCCACTACGATTCGCCGCCACCTGCTTCTCAAACTCGGGGACATCGTCCGGGTGGTTCGCATACCACAGGGCCAGCGGCACGCGGCGGTCGTCCGCGTTTGCTTTAGCGGCACGGCGCGAGCCGTCCGCGTTTGCTTTAGCGGCACGGCGCGAGCCGTCCGGTGAGTTGGGGGGAAACTCAGCGGAACCGGAGGGCTCGCGCCCTTCCGCTGCAGGGTAATCGCGTCCTAGTTCCTTCTTCGCCGCCGTCTCGTAATTGTCCGAGAGGTAGCGCAGTTCTTGAAGCGAACATCGTCGCCCATCGCGTCGGTCGGCGATGTTCCAGAGGGTTTTGCCCAGTTGTTTTTGGTTGGTGTCGTTCATCGGGAAAAAGGAAATAAAAGAAGTGGTTCATCAGTCACCGCCCCAACGGGGCGACGCATGCCAGCCCAGGGCAGTACCCTGGGTTTGGATTTCGGGTTAGTCCCAGACATAGCGTTCATCGTAATCGATTCCGTATTTCGTGAGAAAGGCGCGGTATTCATCCTGAAAGGTGCGCGTGTGGTGATGTTCTTCTTGGTTGTCGATGTAGTGGAGGAGAGTTTCTTTCTGACTCATCCCAACGGAGAAAACGCCATAGCCTTGTTGCCACGCGAAGTCAAGGAGTGAGGCGTCCTGTGTTTTCAGCCACTTGCTGGAAGCGGTTTTGATTTCTTTCACCAAGTCCGCGACCGACAAAGTGCGGGAAAGCCGGACGGCGAGATGCACATGATCCGCCACGCCGCCCACCCGATAGGCCTCGCAATCGCATTGCCGCACGGCTCCAGCAAGAAACGCATGGGCCTTCTCACGGATGTCTTTTTCAAGCCAAGGGCGACGATCTTTCGTGCTGAAGACCAGGTGCAAGAGGATGTTGGAGAGGGATTGTGGCATGGTTGGCTCCTCAACGTGATTCATGCCCCACCGGGGCAAAGCATACCAGCCCAGGGTGCAACCCTGGGATCGGAGATGCCGAAATGGATGCGTTCTGAAGGAACGCCGCATCGCTCGGGCGCGGGTTGGTAGTGCCGCGATATGCGGCGTTCCTTCAGAACGCGGGAATGATTGGACCGATTACCCAGGGCGTTGCCCTGGGCTGGTATGCGGACGCCCC
>JANXQG010000586.1 GCA_025356915.1 Planctomycetota bacterium
GCCCAACACAAGAATTTGCAGCGGGGTATCAGCATTGGGCAGATGCTGCCCCCCTTGTGGCCAAACACCGAAGTGGATTTTTCCAAGATCTTGTTGCAAGGCCACGATCGTTTCCTTTCGGCCAATCGATGCACACGCGAAGCAGGGACGGGCGCACCACAAAAACATGGGGTTGTCCTTGGACGGGTTCTTTACCTGCCGGGAGAAATCTTATCAGGGTTCCTGCCAAAAGTCCAACAATTCCAAGGTCTGTTGGAAAAATATTAGCAACCAAGTAGCCTCTTTTAGCAATAATAGGAGGGAGAGAGTGTTGAATTGTCCCTCGAAGGAGAGTTAAGCTATGCCGATGGCCGCACGTCTTTTGGATATGCACGTCTGCCCGATGGTGACAGGAATTGTGCCGCATGTGGGGGGACCGATCTGCCTTGGCCTTCCCACGGTGTTGATTGGCGGCATGCCGGCGGCCCGGGTTGGCGACATGGCCGTCTGTGTAGGCCCGCCGGATGTTATCGCCATGGGATCATTCACGGTGCTGATCGGCGGCATGCCGGCTGCCCGCGTGGGAGACTTAACGGCGCATGGCGGCACAATCGTGCTCGGCTTCCCGACGGTCAATATTGGGTAACAGAATGTTGGGTAACAGGCAGTTTCCCTGGGAACTCCACTTGTCTATACTTTAGCGATAGACCTAATGCTTGAGTGGTGTTTCGCGGAGAAAAACCATGCTTGTTACCTTTCGAGCGATTGCCGGCCCCATGGTGGGCGAAGAGTTCGTTCTGCGGTCCGCTCAGCTTATGAAGGTCGGCAGAACTGAGTGGGCGGACGTGGCCTTTCCGGATGATGGTCGCATGTCCAGTATTCACTTCACCGTGGAAACGGACCTCAGAGCGTGCTCTATCAAGGATCTCGATAGCACCAATGGCACCTTCTTGAATGGTCGCAGGATCAAGCAGCGCCAGGTAGTTGGGAACGGCGATGAAGTTGTGGCGGGCGACACCTCCTTCAAAGTGGCAATCGAGGGAGGCGACCTGGATGCCGTGGAGGGTGCGGATTCGAGGAAGACCGACGTGCGAGGCATTGCGAAACCGTCGGTCGACCCATCGGCGAAGATCGCTAGGCAGCGAGCCGAGAAACCGCCCACTTATACGGCCGAGAAATGCGATTCCGGGCTGACTCTCTGTCGAGGCTATATCGATGACGCGACGGCTGCCGACGTGGCGTTGCGGTTATCAGAAAAGTTCGTGGCTCATTTGATCGTCGACTTCCGACGATTGGGCCAAGCGGTGCCGAAGGACTTCGATAAAGTCGAGTTCTTATTTGATTGGTTTGAACCAGACGTGGCGGCGGTGGCTTCGCCGGTCCTGATCTCGCAGAACGATTTTGCGGCATGGCCCCTGCTTCTCGAAGATGGCTGGGGCAAAGATGCCGTGGTTTGTTTGTTCTCCAACCAGGATACTGCGGGAGTCTGGAGCCATCTGCGTCGCGTATGCCGTGCCAAGGGTCACGGCGACGCTCCCCCAACGGCCGTCCTGGGCTTCTGCTGGCCCAGCGTCCTTGTCGCACTCTTGTCGCACCATGTCGCCTACTCGAACCAGTTGTTCGATGGCATTGATACCATCTTGACCGAGCTTCCCGATCTGCCTGATACTTGGCAACTCTTCGGGAGACTGGCCCTGCCTGACTGTCTCGATGAGATTGGGTTTGAACGGGAGCAGGCGGAAAAAACGTAAGATGAGAATTGTGTAATGACAACTGATAAGTCGGGCAACAAAGACTGGCGCGGCGGGCGCCGTGGGGCCAGTGGTGCTTCCGGATCGGAAAAAACCCCAGGCTACATGCGCGTGCGCGACAATTCCGATAAGGGTATCGCTACCGCCTACTGGAGGAACGTGGCATTATGGGGAGTTCTCTTCCTCGGTCTTGCGGGATGTCTGGTTTATTGGCTACTTTTCTGGCCCGTTCGACCTCCGTTGTTGATTGCCACGATCACTCAGTACGATTATCCGCTGCCTCCCAATGCATGGACGGAAGAAGACCAGGAATTACTCCTTGGTCTTGACGGGAACCAGAGGATCGTTCGCTGCGGCATGGAAAAGGATGGTAAAGGCGAGGTTGCCGACTACAACGCGCAATGGTACGGCCTCAGTGAAAAAGCCGCCTTTGGAAAGCTGGAAGCAAAACTCCGCGAGGCGGAAGAGAACCCGGGTGGACCCAACAAAAATGTTGTGATGTTGTATATCAGCATGCATGGCGCGGTCCGCGGCGACGGTGAACCGTGTCTTATTCCGCCTGGCCCCTTCGCTCACGACAGCAGCAAATGGTTCTCGGCCAGGAATTTGCTCGATCAGTTGTTCAGCGACAAAGCGAAGAAGCGAGTGAAGTACCTGGTCTTCTTCGACTGTAGCCGCGTCGATGCCGATTGGAATCTTGGCTGGCTGTATGCGGGCTTTCCCCAGCGGCTGGGCGAAAAAGTGCAAGAGCTGGCGATCAACAACCTCTACGTCATCACATCGTCCAGCCCGGGCCAAATCAGTTGGACCGCTCCGGAACTCAAAGGCTCGGTGTTCGGCCGTTTCCTCTACCGTGGATTGCAGGGCAAGGCAGACAATTTTGGCGGAAATTCGGATC
>JANXQG010000646.1 GCA_025356915.1 Planctomycetota bacterium
GCCACTCCATGTTACCAGCCGTGTAGAAGCTTTCGACGCCCGCTAATTGCTCGGCCGCGCGAACGCCCTCGTCGGTGAGGTGGGCCGTGTGCTCCTTCTCGTTGACCTCAAAGTGCGCAACCTTCTTCAACTGCCGCGCGATGCGATCGGCCTTGGCATAGCGGGTCACGTCATCATGGGCCGGACCAGAGATGATCAGCGGCGTGCGGGCCTCGTCGATGAGGATATTGTCGACTTCGTCGACAATCGCAAAGTTCAACGCCCCTTGCACCTGCTGTAGGTGCTTGTCGAATCGGTCGTCGTCGCGTGCCGCATTCCGCATGTTGTCGCGGAGGTAGTCAAATCCAAACTCGTTGTTCGTGCCGTAGGTGATGTCGCAGGCGTAGGCTTTCTGCCGCTCGGCCGCTTCCATCTGACTCTGGATCGCGTTCACCGTCAGGCCGAGCGAAATATAGAGCGGCCCCATCCATTCCATGTCGCGGCGGGCAAGATAGTCGTTCACGGTGACAACATGCACGCCCTTGCCTTCCAACGCATTGAGGTAAGCGGCCAGCGTGGCCACCAACGTCTTGCCTTCGCCGGTAACCATTTCCGCAATGTTTCCGCGGTGCAGGACGATGCCGCCCATCAACTGGACGTCGAAGTGCCGCATGCCCAAGTTGCGGCGACCCGCCTCGCGGCAGACGGCAAACGCCTCGACCAGCAGATCGTCCAGCGTTTCCCCACCAGCCAGACGTTTACGGAACTTGGCCGTCTGCTCCTTCAGTTCGGCATCGGTCATCGCCTGGTATTTCGGCTCCAGTGCACCGATGGCGTCAACCGTCGGTTGCATCTTCTTGATGTATCGGGCGTTCGACGAACCGAACAAGCTCGTCAGCGATCGCTCGACTGCACGGCTTATTCCGCCGAAGATATCGCCTAATGCGTCCCAAATTTGCGACAGTACTTCTTCCATAATATCCCTGGCCGAAGGCCGAAAACTTGTCTCAAGCCCGCCTTGAAACAAGCTCTGTATAGGTGATCAAACGAGGCAGCCTGTGGGTTGGTCCCGACGATCTCGGCCGCCGAGTGCTTGAATGAGAACTTGGTCCGAAAACTCCTACGAAACCCCAGCCCACACCTGAGCTTGGCCCCGATGGGCTGGACCTGCCCGTTAGCGCAAGTGATGCCAATACGGCAATTTACCCATTATTATACGGGGGGTCAAGAACGATAAAAGGGATGGCAACGGAGTAAACTCCTCTTCGTGGAACGGAATTCATTCCGACCCCCCCTTTGTAGGCAACACCGACAGAAGTCGAAATCCATGGATATTAACCTAACTTATTAAATAACATAGATTTACGTCCGATTGAGAAAGACAGTTTACTTGGAAGCGTCCTTGGATCGCACGTGAATCTCGCCGACCGGCAGCTTGCCTTCCTTGAGTCGCTCGCCGAAAGTGGACGAATCGGAGGCGGCAGGATTGGATTTCATCCGCGCGACCTTCCCCATTGCGGCACGAACCTTCTTTGGATCCTGGCCGTCGCGCTTGGTGAGAAGATTTTTGAACTGCGTGCCGTAAGCGTTATACCCTTTTTTCGGCTTCGCCAGATGACACAGATTGCAGCCCGCCTTCTCCACGGCTGCATTGAAGATTTGCATCGTGTGGTCGGTCGTCTTCGGTTTGACGTACAAAGCCTTGAACTGCTCCAGAAAAGGCTTTACAGCACCTGCAGGCCGTGGACTGAACATCCCGGCAACAGTCGCACAGAAAACGAGAATCGCAACACCGTATTTCATAACGCGTTCCTTACTACCCGTCCGGCACCACCCCCCCCTACTAGGGATGTGGGCAAGGGGTGGTAAATATTCAGTAAACATCCATTGTGCGTGTGGAACGGTTTGATGTCAACCAGTTATTCCGTAAATCAAATCAACGAGAGAAACAGGGGACATTTCTATTGGTTGACAACAAAATCAACCAGAGACTCCCTTGCCATTCCCTCTCACTCGGTTCAAAATAGGGAATCGGTCACTTCCGGTAACAACGAAATGAATTCTGTATTACGAACAACGAAGAGATTCTCATGCCTACCTGTGTTCTGGCTTATTCGGGCGGATTGGATACCTCGGTCATTCTCGGCTGGCTCATGGAAGAAGGCTATGACGTTCACGCCGTCTACGTCGATCTGGGGCAACCCTGTGAAGATCGCGAGGCCATCCTGCAAAAGGCACGGAACATCGGGGCCCGCTCGGCCCTGATTGTCGACGCCCAGGAAGAACTTTGCCGCGACTTTGCCTTTCCGGTCTTGCAGTGGCAGGCAAAATATGAGGGCTTGTATCTCCTAGGCACGTCGATCGCCCGGCCGCTAATCTCGAAAGTCTGTTTGCAGGTCGCGCGCGAGGTCGGGGCCGATGCGTACGCCCACGGTGCCACCGGCAAGGGCAATGACCAGTGCCGCTTCCAGTTGGCCGCCGAGGCCCTCTGTCCGGCCATCCACATGATTGCCCCGTGGCGGATCGAGAAGTTTCGCCAGCTCTTCCCCGGCCGCAGCCAGATGATCGCCTATTGCAACGAGCGAAACATCCCCGTCAAGGCGACCTCGACCAAGCCCTATAGCTCGGACGAAAACTGCCTGCACATCAGCTACGAGGCGGGCAAGCTGGAGGATCTGAACGTCAACGGCGTTGAACTGGTCGATTTCGGCATGACCGTCTCGCCGCAGAAGGCTCCCGACAAAAGTGAGCGGGTTACCATCGGCTTCGAGTCGGGCATTCCCGTGAGCGTGAACGGCCAGCAGCTCAGTGCCTTCCAGATTGTCGCCGCGTTGAATCAGATCGGAGGCCGCAACGGCGTGGGCCGGATCGACATGGTCGAGAACCGTTTCGTTGGCATGAAGAGTCGTGGCGTCTATGAGGCTCCTGGCATGACGATCCTCTATACGGCCCATCGACTGGTCGAGCAACTGACGATGGACCGCGACCTGATGCACCTCCGCGACCGGTTGTCGCCGGAAGTGGCCGAAATGGTGTACTATGGATTCTGGTATGCAGCGAAAATGGATGCGCTCCTGGCATTCATCCGCCAATCGCAGCAGCCCGTGACCGGCGAAGTGACGCTCG
>JANXQG010000664.1 GCA_025356915.1 Planctomycetota bacterium
ATCGTGGCGAAACCACCATTGCCCGGCTGACCCGATTGCTTGTAGCCGAGTTCGCCGGTGCGTGTGATTTGGAAATTGTCTTGGTGAATGACGGCAGCCCCGACGATTCGGCCGAGGTATGCCGCACACTAGCCAGCGAGATTCCGCAGGTCCGCTTCGTGAACCTTTCTCGCAATTTTGGCGAGCACAACGCCGTGATGGCGGGACTGAACTGCGCTACGGGGGATTGCGCCGTAATCATGGATGATGATTTCCAGAACCCGCCGGGTGAGGTGTGGAAGCTAGTCGATGAAATTCAGAAGGGGCGTGACGTCGTATTCTCGCGCTACGAGCGAAAGCGACATTCTGTTCTGCGGAACCTGGGGAGTCGCTTCAATAACTTTATTGCCAGTCAGTTGCTGGAAAAGCCGTCGGAACTCTATCTTTCGAGTTTCAAGGCCATTAGCCGTTTTGTGATCGACGAGATCATAAAGTACGACGGGCCGTATCCCTATATCGATGGTCTGATCCTGCGTACCACGCGGAACTACTCCTGCGTACGGGTGCGGCACGAACCGCGCGCTGAAGGCGAGTCCGGGTATACTTTGCGCAAGCTGGTCTCGCTGTGGTTGAACATGTCCACGAGCTTCTCGGTGATCCCCTTGCGGCTGGCGTCGGCAGCGGGGTTCCTTTGTTCCATCCTGGGCCTGTTGTTTGCCGCCGTATTCACCATTGAAAAGTTGATGCATCCCGAGTTGCCTGGGGGGTGGGCGTCGTTGATTGTCTCGCTGTTCGTGATTGGCGGCATCCAACTCTTTGCGTTGGGGCTGATCGGGGAATATCTGGGCAGACTCTTTCTCAAGGAAAGCGGCCAACCGCAGTTCATTATCCGCGAAGAGATTTCCGCGAACGATCAAATAAAGGATTCCCGCGATGCTGCGTGAGCGTTTTCAGGGCAAGAACGTGCTGATCACCGGCGGCTTGGGTTTTCTGGGCAGCAACTTGGCTCTTCAGTTGGTCGAATGGGGGGCCCAAGTCACGCTGCTCGATTCGCTCGTGCCGCAGTTTGGCGGTAATCCGTGCAACATCGCGCCGATCGCCGACCGCGTGTCCGTGAATATCTCCGACATGCGAGACACGTCGTCACTCGACATCCTGGTTCGCCAGCGGGATTTCATCTTTAATCTCGCCGGCCAGGTCAGCCACGGCGACAGCATGCGCGATCCCCAACTCGATCTGGCCGTCAATTGCGTTTCGACGATGAATCTCGTCGAGGCCTGCCGCAAACACAATATCCAGGCGCGCCTGCTTTACACCTCCACGCGGCAGGTCTATGGCAAACCGCGGTCGCTGCCGGTCGATGAGACGCACATTCCTGCGCCCATCGACGTCAACGGCATCAACAAGCTGGCCGCCGAGTATTACCATCTGCTCTACGACCAGACCTACGGACTGCGATCCACGGTACTCAGGCTGACCAACACGTACGGCCCGCGGCAGAAGATTTCCAGCGCGCGCCAAGGTGTCGCCGGGATATTCATCTGCCAGGCGCTGCGCGGCGAGACGATCTCGCTGTACGGCGGCGGCGGACAACTGCGAGATTTCAATTACGTCGATGATGTCGTACGTGCCATGCTGCTCGCCATCGCGAGCGAGGAGTGCATGGGGCGGTTCTTTAACCTTGGCGCCAGCCCGCCCGAGTCGCTCGCTGAGTTCGTCGAGATCCTCCGCGAGCATTGCCAATTCGAGGTTCGCCAAGTGCCGTTCCCCGAAGACTCGCGTTTGATCGATATCGGCGACTACTACGGCGACTACTCGCGATTTCAAGAGGCCACCGGATGGAAACCTGAAGTATCGCTGCGCGAGGGCATCGCGCGGAGCGTTAATTTCTTCCGCCAGAACAAGGAAAGCTACTGGTGAGCGTTGGCGAACCGATTCCGATGTTCGACTACCGGCCCGGCCACGAGGCAATCGAGGCCGATTTGTTGGCGGCCATTGTTGGCGTCCTGCGTTCCGGCACGCTCATCCTTGGCCCCTGCGTGCGTGAATTCGAGCGGGCATTCACCGCCTTCCTGAACGAACCTGGAGAGGCTGTCGGTGTTGGCAACGGCACGGACGCGATTGCCGTGGCGCTGAAATCGCTGGAGATTGGCCAGGGCGACGAAGTGATCGTTCCGCCCAACACGGCCATCCCTACCGTCAGCGCCATTCGTTCTGCCGGAGCGACTCCTGCCTTTTGTGACATCGATCCGACCACCTGCCTGATCGACCTGGAACGGATTGAATCACACATTACGCAGCACACCAAAGCGATCGTGCCGGTACATCTCTATGGCAACGCCCTACCCATGGCGCCACTCCTTGCAATCGCGGCGCGTCACGGCCTGCGCGTCGTTGAGGACTGCGCTCAGTCCTGCGGCACGCGTTGGCAAGGGCAACAGACTGGTACTTTCGGCGATATCGGCTGCTTCTCGTTCTATCCAACCAAAAACCTCGGCGCCTGTGGCGACGGGGGAATGTGTTTCACGCGCGACGGCAATTTGGCCGAATCCATGCGACGCATCCGCGCCTACGGTTGCGGGACAACCTATGTCGCGCAGCAAGAAGGAATCAACAGCCGGCTCGACGAGCTACAGGCAGCCATTCTCAGCGTGAAGCTGCCCCACCTGCCAGCCGCCCTCGATCGCCGTCGCGCCATTGCCGCCAGGTACGATGAATATATCGGCGGTGCGTCAAGCCGAGTGCGCACCTCTACCCATACCGAGCATTCCTTCCACCTGTATGTAATCCTGGTCGAACGGCGAGAAGAATTAATCGCTTCGCTGAAGGCGGAAGGGATCGGATTCGGCGTCCACTATCCGGTGCCAATTCATCGCATGCCCGCTTACCAATTTTTGGGCTTCGCGGAGGGCGATTTCCCCAAGAGCGAATGGGCTGCGAAGCGAGTTCTCTCGCTGCCATGTTACCCGGGACTATCCGACGCGGCCATCGAGCGCGTCGCCGCCGCCATCCGTCGCCATGCTTCTTAGCACGGATCATGGCTCTTCCGGTTTTAGGTGCAGATATAGGGAATCTAGGCGATTTCTGCCGGTCGGAAGAAACAATGCGTAATCGCTCGTCTTCTCTTGCCGATACCGATTAAGACGCAAATATCTTTCGCGGAGGAACGGTCATGGTCGGTCGTTGCATCATCTGGATTACAATCACAATCCTGGCGATCGGGTATGCCATGCCTCTTTCGGCCAGCGTAATGGGTGAGTTTCTTTCCAATGTTGCCAGCGATGCCAATCGACGGAATTGCTGGCCCGAGCCGTACATTTACCCCGATCGAGCAGCCGTCCGCCAGACGATGGCCGTCCAGGTTTCTGCTGGCTGGGAGCGCCAGAACCTGTTGTCAGAATTTCACTTCCTGCCTGGCGAAAACGAATTGACCGAGGCCGGTCGGATGCGTGTGCAGTGGATCATGAACGAGGTTCCCGAGTTGCACCGTCAGATTTACGTGCATCGGGCCAACACCCCACAGGGGACGATTCTGCGAATGCAGACGGTGCAGCGTTTTGTTGCCCAGTCGCCCTATACCACGAATGTTCCCGTGCTGGAATCGACCCGAACCGACGATGGATGCCCGGCTGATCGCATCGATTGGCTGAGCCGGAAGGCCGCCACTTCAGCGTTGGAGCCCAAACTCATGGGTAGTAGCAGCAGTGGTAGCAGTGGTAGCAGCGGTACAAAATAGGAATTCCATTCCATTTTCCCTTAGATGCGCCGCAAATTCCTCCTAATCGCCAAATCAGCTACAGAATGGTGCCATTATGCGTCGATGGAATTGACGAAGTGGTTTTCCGGCCACGGAGGAGCATTTTGGAAAACGTCAAACCAACGCTATGGGTTCTGCTGCCCCTGATTTTAGCTTACGCCACAGTCGGGCTGACGGTGGCGGAGGCTGCTCCACAAACTGATTCATCCTCGGGTGGATCGTCCTTTGGTCAGTCAATTACCAGTGGATTCCAGAATCTTGGACGGTCAACGACTCCTCCGCCCAGTCAGTCCGATGATCCCATTGCCTTGAAAACACCTGCCAAGGCAGGCGTCGAACTCTATATAGCCGTCGCACATCTGTATGTTGAGAGTGGCAAGTTCACGGAAGCCGAAGATCAGTACCAGCAGGCGCTGAAAAAGGCCCCTAACGACATCCGGGTCTTGCTGGGCTATGCCCTGCTCAAGGATCAGATGAATCAGCCGCAGGAGGCCCTGAAATTCTATCAGCAAGCCGTACAAAAACATCCCAAGCAGCCGTCGGTTTATAACAACCTGGCCATACACTACGCCCGACGCAGCATGGTCCGCGAGGCCATCGAGGCAGCCCAGCGAGCCGTCGACTTGAGCCCGCGTGAGCCACGCTATCGCAATAACTTGGCTGCGCTTCTGGTCGAGGCTGGAATGCCCCAGGAGGCATTCAAACAACTTCGCGAGGTCTATGACGAGCCTGTCGCACACTACAATCTGGGTTTCCTGCTGAACAAACGCGGCATAAAGGCCGCCGCGTTACAAGAATTCACGATTGCCCTGAGACTCAGCCCCAGAATGACCTTGGCCCGGCAGTGGGTAGAGCGGCTTTCCCAGCAGTCCGCTCAAGTTCAGTATCCGCGGCAATATCAGAATCCAGCTCCACCCACGGCTGCCAATCCGATACCGGCCGTTGCCTCGCGTGATCCGCGGGCAATCGGTATTCGTGCGATTCCCCCACCGGTCACCGATGCCAACAATCTCCGCCGTCTTCCGCCGGTGAACGATCCGCGTTATCCAGCGGATCCCAACCGTGACCCGCAAGGTCCGGATCTCGTTGCGCCCAATCCTCCCAATTGGCAACGGTAAGTACCTGTCCTAGTTGACCGGCGCGGGTGGGGTAGGTTAAAGTAGAGGACAGTCTTGCTAGGTGGCGGCCGACTTTGCCAAGACGTCACCTCCGACCCCCGAGAATGTTGGTGTTATGTTCGCCAAAAGGGTGATACCGTGTCTCGATGTCAATCGGGGCCGAGTCGTCAAGGGAACGAATTTTCTCAATCTCCGTGACGCCGGCGATCCCGTGGCTGTTGCTGCGCGCTATGAAGAAGAAGGGGCCGATGAGCTTGTCTTTCTCGACATCACCGCCAGCCATGAAGGCCGCGAGATCATGTTGGACGTCGTCCGCCGCACGGCGGAAGTCGTCTTCATGCCATTGACGGTCGGCGGTGGTATCCGCACCATCGACGATGTCCGCGCCCTCTTGAACGCCGGAGCCGACAAGGTTTCGATTAACTCCACCGCCTGTCGCGATCCGGATTTTGTCCATCAGGCCGCTCGTCGCTTTGGCAGCCAGTGCATCGTGGTGAACATCGACCCCAAGCGAGTGATCCAAGAGGGCCGCGAGGTGTGGGAGGTACACATCAACGGCGGACGGATCGGCACCGGTCTGGAGGTTGTCGCCTGGGCCAAGGAGGTTGAACGCCTGGGGGCCGGCGAGATCGTGCTCACGTCGATGGATGCCGACGGCACGAAAAACGGCTACGACCTAGAAATCACCCGGGCGGTCACCCAAGCCGTCAGGGTGCCTGTTGTAGCCAGTGGAGGTGCGGGTTGTCCCGAGCATCTGGCCGATGCGATTCTGTTGGGCGGGGCCGAGGCCGCCTTGGCCGCCAGCATTTTCCATTTCGGCGAGTACACAATCCGTCAGACCAAGCAGGTGATGCGAGACCGCGGCATCTCGGTGCGACTGTAAGGATTTTTATAAACCATGACTACTCCCCATCCAAACGAGATCGAAAAACCTGTCGAACTGGGTCGATTTGGTCGCCACGGCGAACTGGAGATCGACAAGTTGTTTCGCGCCTTGGTGAAATTCGAGGGGAGCGACCTGCATCTGAAAGTGGGCAGCTCGCCGATCGTTCGCGTCACCGGTTCGCTGCGTCCGCTGAACCGCGGCCCGATCGACGACGAAGAGATGGCGCGCCTGGTCCTGCCGATGTTCCAGCACGACGCCCATCGGATGAAGATCTTCGAGGAGGACGGCGGCTGTGATTTTGCCTATTCGCTGCAAATCGACGACAAGCGATGGCGGTTTCGCGTCAATATCTTGCAGCAGATGGGCAGCCTGGGCATGGTAGCCCGTCGCGTGAATAACTGGATCCCCGACTTCAAATCGCTTTATCTGCCCGACGGCCTGGAAAAGCTCTGCCAGTTCAGCCAGGGGATGATCCTGCTGGCCGGCGTGACGGGTTCCGGCAAGAGTACGACGATTGCGTCGATGCTCGACTGGGTCAACCACAACTACCGCAAGCACATCCTCACGCTCGAAGACCCCATCGAGTTTACCTTCACGGAAGACAAGTGCCTGATCAATCAGCGGGAAATTGGCAATGACGTGAAAGATTTTCAGATCGGCATGAAACATGCGGTCCGCGAAGATCCAGACGTGATCCTGGTGGGTGAAATGCGCGATCGGGAGACGTTTGAAACGGCCATTCAGGCGGCCGAGACGGGTCATCTTGTGTTCGGCACGATCCACGCCTCGACCGCGCCGAGCACGATCGGCCGTATCCTCGACCTGTTTCCTGAAGGCCAGCGGAGCGCAATCCGCAGTGCCATGGCCTTCAACATGAAAGCCATCCTGGCCCAAAAGCTGTTGCCTTCGATCAAGCCAGGCGTGAGCCGGGTGCCAGCGGTCGAGATCATGACCTTCAATCCCATCGTCCGCAAGCTGATCCTGGAATGTCAGGACGAAAAGCTGGTCGATGCCATCCGCTTGGGCAAGGAAGAAGGTATGCAAGACTTCACGATGAGCCTAAAGCACCTGATCGACATCGAACTGATCGACCGACCGACTGCCTTTGAAGTGGCACCCAACCCCGAGGCATTGAAGATGGCACTGAAGGGGATCGACGTTCGCGATCCAGGAATACTGTAATCTAAATAACTATGACAAAAACTGCCCGTGCAATCCTGATCTTCCTGCTGACCGCCTTCCTTGTGACGGCGGGCGCTGAAACCTTGCTTGCGGCCGACGTTTCTCAAGATGCGAAATACTTGTGGAATGCAGAGTGGCGGAGCGGAGGTTTCTACCTGAGCTCGATGAAGATCGCCACGGTCTGGCTGCTGTTCCTCGCCTGGACCGGTGTGGCCGACTGGGCCAATCGCGACCTGGAGGACACCGGGCTGAAATGGCAATTGTGGAACCCCATCATCGTCGGCAGTTTCATGGCCACGATACTCTTGAGCTGGCTGATTCCTTGGTTCTGGCTTAATATTTTTCTCTTGCTGGGCGGGGCCGTCGCGCCCGTCGCGACCTATATCGTTTATCGCAACCGCCGCATGCCGCTGCATCGCAAAGTACTCACCCGGGCGCATTTACGGTTCTGGTTCTCGGAAAAAATGATGAACTTCGGTGTGAAAGTTGCGTCCGAGGCTGCCGACGCCAATACCAGCGGCGCGCCCGTCAAAGTCAGTGCCCGTGGCGGCAGCGATCCAACCATCGACGGCGCCCGGTTGCTCGCTTCCCGGCAATCCGGCGGACTTCCCCTGGCGCGCAAGATTCTGTACGAGGGCTTGAAGTCTCGCGCCTCGGCAATCGTGCTCGACTTTTCGCCCACGACGGTTTCCATCCGCTACCTGATTGACGGCGTCTGGACGCCCCAGGAACCGATCGAGCGCGAAGGGGCTGACCCGGCCCTTGACGCGTTGAAGCTCCTCTGCGGTCTGGAACCCAAGGAGCGGCGTGCCAAGCAGACGGGTAAGTTCGGCGTGGAGTACGCCGTGCTGCGGAAAGAGAACTTCACGAAGATGGACAAGGCCGAAAAGGAGTATCGTGAGCAGGCCACGATGGACCTCACCCGGCGGATGGCCTCCGATGAATTGCAGCCGCCGCAGCTTCAGATTGCGGTTGCCAAGGCCGTGGAAGAGCAGGCAAGGCAAAAATTTGCTTCGCCCATCGGCGCGTGGACGCCCATCGACAGGGAAAAGCTGCCGAAACTGCCCGGCATTGAGGCATTGCATCCCGTGACTTCGCTGGAACCAGTCAAGACGGTGTCCACCTTGGCCTGCCAAGGCACGCAGACGGGCGAACGGGTTGTTGTGGAGTTCGAGGTGAAAGGCATTCATCTCGCTACGCTGGAAGATTTGGGCATGCGGGCAAAGATGCAGGAACAACTCAAGGAGGTTCTCAATCGTCCCCAGGGTTTCGTGATTTTTTCAGCCATTCCCGCTGGCGGCCTGCGGACGACAACCAAGGTTGTACTCTCCAGTTGCGACCGCTTCGTGCGGGAGTTCGCGGCAGTGGAGGATGAGGCCAATCACTACGACGAGATCGAGAACATTCCCGTAACCACGTACAAGAGCGCTGCCGGCCAAAGCCCCGCCGACATCCTGCCGCGGGTCTTCCGCACGCAACCCAACGTGATGGTCGTTCGCGACCTAGTCAACGCCAAGACGCTCAAGCTAATCTGCGAAGAGATTGTCTCAAACGAGCGGATGGCCGTGAGTACCGTGCGGGCAAAGGACAGTGCCGAGGCACTGTTGCGAATCTATGCGATCGAGAAGGCGCCGATTGCCGAATTCCGCGAGCAGGTCACGGCCGTGCTTTCGCAACGGCTGGTCCGCAAGTTGTGCGACAAGTGCAAAGAGCCTTATGCCCCGCCGGCGGAAGTGCTGAAGCAACTTGGGCTGCCGGCCGACAAGGTCAAGGCATTTCATCGTCCGCCGACGCCGAAGAGCGGTGACGAGGACAAGAAGGAGATTTGCCGCGAATGCGGCGGTGTCGGCTACCTGGGCCAGACGGCTATTTTCGAGCTGATGGTCGTCGGAGACCTTCTGCGGCAAACGCTAGCCACCACGCCTAAGCTCGAGGCCCTGCGGCTGGCCGCACGCAAGTCCGGCACGAAGACGTTGCAGGAGGAAGGGATTTTGATGGTCGTTCGCGGTGCCACGTCGCTGCCGGAATTGATGAGGGTTTTGAA
>JANXQG010000673.1 GCA_025356915.1 Planctomycetota bacterium
ACAAACTTGGCGGAGAGCCGCCATTGTTGAGAGCCTTTGGATTTTCGTATTTGAATTAGTTTCGGATTTCGACATTCGGATTTCGGATATATTCTAAGTTGAGGAGTATTTGCAGATGAAACGTGGAATGTTGATTGTGGCTGCGATCTGGACGATCAGCACTGGAACTGCTTGGCCCATCGATCAGATCTATACCAGCACTTCCGAGAAAGTCTATCGTGGCAAGATCGTCAGCATGACGGCTACGGTGATCAATTTTGAGCCGCAACGGACCGGGCCGACTGAAATCCCTGCCAACGAGATCACTCGCATCATCTTCGAGAACTCTCCCGACAGTTTGCTCGCGGCCCAAAAGGCAATCCTTGACAACGAATATGAGAAAGCCATTGAAGTCTTGAAAAAAGAGACTACGGAGAGCAATCGGCGGGAGCTGGCTGAGGAGATTGCTTTTTGCCGCGCGTATAGCACGGCCCAGTTGGCGATTTCCGGAGCGGCCGACCCGACGGAAGCCGGCAGGCAGATGTACGCATTCATCACCAACAGCACCAACAGCTTTCACTACCTGAAGGCATGTGAACTGATGGGCGACATCTGTGTGACGCTCGGCAAATTCGCCGACGCGCAAAAGTACTACGCAAAGCTAGGCCAGGCACCGTGGCCCGACTACAAGATTCGTGCCCAGGTTGCCCTTGGACGATCCTACTTGGCACAAAATAACGCGGCCGCCGCCGACAATGCTTACGATGAGGCTCTGAACATTGATACCCCCGGCGAACTGGCGGAGGCGCAGCGGACGGCTGCCCGCATCGGCAAGGCCCGCTGCATGGTTCTCACCGGCAAAATAGACATGGCCCTGCGCAGTCTGAACGAGATCCTCGATCGAACGGAAGAGAAGCAGACCGAAATTAATGCCATGGCCTACAACGCCTTGGGGACCGCCCTGCGGAAGGCCGGCAAGCCCAAGGAAGCGATTCTCGCCTTCCTGCACGTTCATCTGGTTTACTACACACAGTCCGACCTCGATGCCGAAGCGGTCGCTAATCTCGAGAAGCTGTTCACTGAAACCCACAAGCCGAATCACGCGCGCGATATGCGAGATACACTCGACGACAAGTACAAAAACAGCCGCTGGGCCAAAGGCGTGAAGTAGTCATGGTAGAAGAGAATTTATTGGCTTGGCTGGCACGTTCGCTTGGCACGCCCTTCGTAGTCATCTTCCTCTCTCTCACCATCGCACTAGTGGCCCTGATGGTGATCAATGTCTTGGCCGTCCGTCGCGATAGCATTGTTCCGTCGGCCTTGATCCAAGGCATGGAACTTCGCTTGGGCGAAGACCGCTTCCAGGAAGCCTGCGATCTGGTCCGCGTCGACAGTTCCGTCCTGGCCCGCGTACTGGCTGCCGGGCTGCCTCAATTGTCGGCCGGCGACGAGAAAGCGGTCGCCGCGATGGAGGAGTTCGGGTCGCTGGAAGGCATCAAGATGCACACCCGGCTGGGCTATGTCTGGCTGATTGCCCAGTTAGCGCCGCTGTTCGGATTATTGGGAACCGTCAACGGCCTGATGGTCGCCTTCGAGACGATCATCCGCAAGGACGTAACTCTCCGACCCATCGACCTAGCCGGCGGAATTGGCACAGCGTTGGTCGCGACGGCTGTTGGCCTCTGGATCGCCATCTTCGCCGTTGCCTTCCACCAGATCGTACTCAGCCGCATCAATCGTCTTCTGGCCGAGGCTGGTATTCTCGCCGAGCACTTCGCAGAACGCTTTGCGGCAGCCAGAAAACCCTAATGCAGTTTATCGCCCCACCCGCCGACAACCGCATGCCAAGCGTTTTGCCGCTGTTGGGGGTCTCACTACTGCCAGCTCTGCTTGTGCTGGCCATGGTCTGTTTCTCTCTGAACCGTGAGAAGGAAACGATTCGCCTGCCCACAAGCATGCAGCCTCGGCCGCCAATGATCCGCGAAACGCCTACGATTACCATGCAACTCTCGCGGCAAGGCATCGTCACCCTGGGCGGCCAACCGATTGTCGGCGGTACCCTTACAGCGGCATGGCAACGCGAGCTCGCAGCCTTGCGGTTACTCGGCTTTGAACCTGCGCAGGCCACGGTTATCCTGTGCGCCGATCGAGAAGTGCCCACCAACAAGGTCCAGCGGTTAATCGAAAAGGCGCAGGAGGCAGGCTTTACCAGGTGCGTGCTTCGACAAGGACCGAAACCATGAAATTCACTGCGAACCAGCGGCACTGGTGGACGCGCGGGGCCATTACTGCCCACGAGCATTCGTTGGAAGGCCGCTGGTTGCCGCTAATGGGGCTGGGCGGTATGGTGTTTGCGTTGATCTTTTCGGCATGGCACTTCAGTCCGGCTGCGGAAGAAGCTCTGGGCGAAGCTTTGGCGGCGGTCAGAGACGCAGACCCCGCCGACTTCCATCAATTGCCGGCGATCCAGATTCGCCTTCGCGCCAACGCCGCAGGCCATCTTGCATCCATCGCCCTCAACGGCCGGCCCATCGAGGACATGGTTGACCTGCGAGCAGAGATCAGGGCGTTTCTCGGCCCAGCCACCGATGCAACCGTCGAGGCGGAACTTGACTGCGACGGCCATTTGCGGTACGAACATACGCAGCAGATCATCGCAGCAATATCTGCCTACCCAGCAACCGATGGCCAGACGATAGTTCCTCTGGTTGATCGGGTCAAGTTCGCGCCAAGGCGAAGCGAGAATCAATGATGTTGTTCCAATTTGCATTTTTCAATCCCAACTCACCTGCAACCAAATATGGCCGATTCCCCCTCTCCAAAACAAGTCTCCCTTTCCGACTTCCAGCTTCTCATCCGCCGCATGTATCATGAGAAAGACGTCGCCCGCGGCGTCGAGGGCACCTTCATGTGGCTGATGGAAGAGGTCGGTGAGTTGGCCACTGCGTTGCGCAACGGCTCGCATGAAGAGCGCGTAGGCGAGTTTGCCGACGTGCTGGCCTGGCTGACCACGATCGCCAACGTGGTTGGCGTCGATCTGACCGAGGCCGTTTTGCAGAAGTATGGTGACGGATGTCCCGGCTGCGGACTTCTGGTTTGCACTTGTTCCAACGCCGAGAAACCATGATACGAGCCATCCAACGCCTAATCCTTGCTCTGC
>JANXQG010000001.1 GCA_025356915.1 Planctomycetota bacterium
CCGTCAGGGCACCCGACTTTGCTTTCGTCCGCAAGGAGCGCGTTCCAGGTGGGCGTCTACCGAAAGGGTTCTTCCCTGGGGCACCCGATCTGGCCATCGAGGTTCTTTCGCCCTGGGATCGGGCCGTGGAGGTTGAGGACAAAATCCAGCAGTGGCTCGATGCCGGCACGCGACAAGTTTGGGTCGTCAATCTACATCGTCGGACATTAACCGTTCATCGCCGCGACCAACCCGCGCAGGTGCTGCGAGCCGACAATAACCTTGACGGCGGAGACTTACTTCCGAATTTCCATGTAAAGGTCGCACAACTTTTGCCTCCGGACGTAACCACAGCCTAGACACGTTTCATGCCAAAATTCGCCCGTCTGCATTGCCGTTCTCTTCTGCTTCTCCTTTTTTTGATCTCGCCGTCGCTTCGGGCTGCGGAAAAGAACACGGCCTATCAGGCCGCCATCGATTCAATTATCGCCCAGGAAATGGGCCAGACGGTCGATGACCTGGCAGGTCCAAAGTTTGAAGGACGCGAGGCGGGTAGCACGGGCGGACATGCGGCCGGCGACTACCTGGTCGAACAGCTTCGCAAGCTACCGCTGAAGCCGGCTGGCGAGAAACAAGGCTACTTCCATCCGTTTGGCAATAACTGCCGCAATATCCTCGCGATTCTGCCGGGAAGCGATCCCTTACTCAAGGATCAAACAATCGTCGTCGGTGCCCATTACGATCATCTGGGCCATGGTCGCCCTCACGGCAACAACCCGCCGGGAACGATCTATCCCGGTGCCGATGACAACGCCAGCGGCACCTCGGGCGTCCTCGAACTGGCACGCGCTTTTTCCAGCTTGCCGATTGCTCCCGGGCGATCGATGCTCTTTATTTTCTTCGATGGCGAGGAGAAGGGCTTGTTGGGTTCAAAACATTGGACGGCCCATCCAACCCTTCCCCTGAGTCACGTTAAGTTCATGCTCAACTTCGACATGATCGGCTCGTTGCGAGCCGAGCGCGTGCTCGTCTTTGGTTCCCGCACGGCCTGCGGTCTGCGGCGCATGGCAAGTCTCGGTAACCAGGATGGGG
Source organism: Planctomycetota bacterium (assembly GCA_025356915.1). GTDB lineage: Bacteria > Planctomycetota > Planctomycetia > Pirellulales > Thermoguttaceae > JANXQG01. Next base: position 1,072 of record JANXQG010000001.1, read on the forward strand.
GCCTGACGTTGGATTTCTCCTGGTTACTGAAGGCCAATGCCGACCACTACCCATTCTACGATCGCGGCATTCCCACGCTCTTTCTCCACACGGATCTGCATGATCGCTATCACCGGCCCACCGATGTCGCCACGAAAATCAATCGTGATGGCATGATGCGAGTCGCGCGGCTGGCCTTCGCGATTCTTTACGAGAGGGCCGAAGGCTCCTCGCCATTGCGGTTCCGCTCGGTCGCCAAGACCGAGAACGAAGACGCCCATCGCCGCCTCGAAGCCGTGGAACCGATCGCGCGGCGGGCCGGTGATGCGCCGATGCGGCTTGGCATTGCCTGGCGGACCGACGACGCCGAGCCGGATACGGTGATCGTCAGCCACGTTGCCGCAGGTTCAGCCGCAGCCGCAGCCGGTCTGCGGGTAGGTGATCGCGTCTATCAAATCGGCGGTCACGACTTCGCCGACGACACCGCCTTCGAGAAATTCGCCCGCACCTTGCCCGGACCGCTCGAGTTGCTCGTCGAGCGCGACGGGCAAGTGCGAACCGTCGTACTGCACTTTCCCAGCGAAGCCGGAAAGAGCAAGAAGACGGCGTGAGACATTGCCCTTGTTGTGGCCGGTCTCTGACCGAGCCACACCGGCAAAGCCTAGCGCCCACTCACCTCAAACACATATTGTCCCGAACCGATTTCAAAGACCGTCGCCTTCTGTTCCGTCCGCAGGAATTTGACTTCCGGTATCTCGGAAGCAGGCAATCCGTTGATCTTGATCTGTTCCGTTTTGCTGGCCGGCACGTAAACCGATGCGGTGGCACCCATCGGGATTTTAACGTCCATCAGTAGACGCTTCCCGTCGCGCCGCCAATCGCTCACGACGTCGCCGCGAACTGATTGGTAACTCGACCGCACCCACTTCAGATCCGCGACGATCCGCGGCCGGATGATAATGCGATCAAAACCCACGGCCTCCGGGTCGGGCTGGATGCCGCCCAGCCATTGATAGAACCACTGACTCACCGATCCGAACATCGGATGGTTGTGCGAGTAGGTGTTGTCGCTCCCTTTCCAATGCTCCCAGAGCGTGGTTGCGCCACCGTCGAGCATGAAGCCCCAGCCGGGAAACGTGCCCTGGTTCACGATTGTGTAGGCCGTCTCGGCATGGCCTTCACGCGAAAGCACGTCGAGCAGGAACTTCGTGCCGAAGATGCCCGTGGAGAGATGCCCTTGCTGCGGCCCGCGGATGTCGTCCAGCAAGACCTGAATCGCGGCGGCCCGCTGCTCCGGGGCGAGGAGATTCAGGTAGAGCGCGTAGGCCTGGCAGGCTTGTGTGCCAGGCCCGATCCGGCCGCTGGTTTTGTCCAGAAACTTTTCCAGATAGGCCCTGCGGATGTTGCCGGCAAGCTGTTGATACTTGGTCGCCTCGTCGCGGCGGCCAAGGATGGCGGCCAGCTCGCTCATCACGGTTGCGCTGGCGGCATAAAGTGGCGTCACCAAGACCGGCGCGGGAAGGCGGATCAGTCCTTCGTGGTCGCTCAAACCATCCTTGTTCATGAACTCTGGGTTCGCCTTGGTCACCAGATCGAGCCATCGCTTCGACACGTCGAATTGCTCTTCGATTAACTGCCGATTACCGCAATACTGGTAAAGCTGCCGCTGGAGCAAAGGATGCGCCATGGCCCAGGCCACGCCGCAATACTGAATTCCCACGAAGGGGGCCGTATCGGTCAGCATACCGTCTTCTCGAACGCTATCGGCAAAGTCGCGCACCGTCTTGGAGTAGAAAGTCGCCATGTCGTAGTTCATCAGCAGGGCTTCGCTGGTCACGGCCAAATCGCCGCCATAGGCAAATCGCTCGCGATGCGGACAATCCGACTGCACGCTGAACAAATTGCTAAGGAACGTCCGGTCGCACATTTCCTGGATGCGGTTGAAACGTCTGTTCGAGCAGGAAAACGAGCCGATCTGCGGCACGTCGGCGTTCAGAACTAGGCCCGTCATCGCATCGAGCGGTGGCTTGCCGGGATAGCCGGTCACCTCCACATAGCGAAAAGCGTGGAAGGTGAATCGCGGCGTGTAGCTCTCCAGGCCCTTGCCGCAGGCGATGTAGGTGTCGCCCTGCCAGGCGATGGCCGGCGGGCCGGAACTGTCCTGCGTCTTCCCCTTGATCTGGCCGCAAACGCTCGTCATCGGGTTGAGCATGCCATCCTTGTGCAGGAGTTCTCCGTAACGCAGCGAGATCCGTGTTCCCGAGGATGCCGAGACCTTCAAGGTTGCCCAGCCGGCGAAATTCTGGCCCAGGTCAAAAATAAACACGCCTGGCCTGGGTTCGGTCCTCTGAACCGCCTTCAATGTGGATGTAACCCGGATCGGCGGCTGTGACTGCGACCCCAGGCGGCCGATCGGTTCGGTAGCCACGGCTGCCTGCTGCCATGCCGCGTCCACAAAACCGGACCGGTCCCAATTGGACAGTTCTTTGCGCGCATCGTATATTTCGCCCAAGTAGATACTGTTGAATCGGGTGGGGCCGTCGCTCACCTTCCAACTCGTGTCGCTCGCGATCGCCTGCCGCGTGCCATCGGTAAACTCAACTTCCAGCCGCGCAATGAATCGTGGTCGCCCCACGGGAAGGTGCTCGCGCAGATTCAGGTATCCCCACATCCGCAGCGGCAACGGGTTATACCAGCCGTTGCCAAGCGCCACGCCGAGGCAATTCGGCCCCTCGGTAAGCTGGTGGGTGACGTCGTAGGTGCTATAAAGAACGCGCCGAGAGTACCCCGTCCAACCCGGATCGAGGACGCGATCACCTATCCGTTGGCCATTAAGGCTGGCCTCGTAGTAGCCCAGCCCACTGATGAAAAGCCGCGCGCGGCGAACTTTCTTCGTCAGGGCGAACTCTTTGCGGAACAGCGGTGCGGGGTCTTCGCGGTAGAAATCGTCATCCTTACTCGGATTCAGCCTGCCGTCGTTGAGCCATTGGGCCTGCCAGTCCTCCTGCGCGAGCAGCCCCATTTCCCACAGGGCCGGCCCGCTCCAGTCCGAGGCCGCTGCCGACTTGTCCCAAGCCCGAACCTTCCAGTAGCACGCCAAGCGGCTCGGCAAAGCACGGCCGCCATAGACGACCTGGACCGACTGCTTCGATTCCACCTTGCCGCTATCCCAGAGATCCCCATCGTCCTTTGCCAATCTTTCCGGACTGCTGGCAACCAGGATCTGGTAAGCCGATTGAACGTCGCCCAGCCTGTCCGAATGTAGTACCCAGCTCAACCGCGGCCGCGGCGAGTCAATCCCCAAGGGCTGTCGCGAGTATTCGCAAGTCAATTTCGTGACCGTGAGTGTACCGGCGGCAATACCGCAGGGCATCCCCAATGCACAAAATACGACGATGGCCACCTTGAATAGTTCCGTTTGAAGTGACATCAACATCTCCTTGGTTTTGAGCAGTCAGAAACTACAGTGCCCCCATTCGGTGGGGCCTGATCTGGATTTCAGCTTTCCGGATAACCTCCCATTATAACGTGGTTCTTCGATATCAACATCAATTATAGGGGGTTCTTGACTTACGCAATAAATCGATTATGATAGCCTAAGATAGGCGTTGTTTTCTGCTTTCTGCGTTGCAATCCGTGCTCCTGGTAGGTTTCCCCCTAAATTGGCTGCTTGGTATTATGCACACCCTGCTTAAACCAGAATCAGGTGCTCGGCGACGAGTCCAACGCCCTCGTGCTGAGCGGCGGTGCGCACCGGTAGGGTCGGATCGCTGGGAGCAGCGATTTGCGGACCTTTTGGCTTTCAAGGCCGCGCACGGTCACTGCAATGTGCCGTCGAGCTACCAGGAAGATCCGTCGCTGGCCATCTGGGTTTTCAACTGCCGCCGTCAGCGGAAGTTGGGAAGTCTCGATACCGCTCGGTGCGAGCGGCTCGATGCGATCGGTTTCGTCTGGGCCGTGCGGACGCGCCGGTTCGTTGCTCGGGATTGGGATGCCATGGTGGCCCAATTGGAATCGTTTTACCGGGACCACGGGCATGGCAACGTCCCGCATGCATGGCCGCGCAATCGCGAATTGGCGGGTTGGTTGCATGGGGTTCGCTGCAACAAGCGTTCGGGCCGGCTCGACGCGGATCGCGTGCGGCAGTTGGACGCCCTGGGCATCGTGTGGGAGCCACAGCAAACACGGTGGGAGAATAGGTTCGCGGACCTGGTCGAGTATCGCCAGCGCCATGGCGACTGCAATGTACCGTGCGGCTGGCCGGAGAATCCCTCACTAGCCATGTGGGTGAAGGGAGTGCGGGCTTCGCAGAAGCGGGGCGAACTGGACTTCGAGCGAATCCGGCGGCTCGAAGCGATTGGTTTCGGCTGTAATCGCAGCGATGAGTGGCGATGGGAAGAGATGTACGCCGAGTTGGCTGACTACCAGCATGTCCATGGTCACTGTCGGATCTCCACACTATCGGAAGATTACCGGTCGCTGGGCAACTGGGTGCATACGCAGCGGACATTACGCAAGCAAGGGCGGTTGGATCAGGATCGAATCGCCCCGCTCGATGTGATCGGCTTCACTTGGGATATTCGAGTCGAGCGATGGGACGCGATGTTCGCGGCACTTCAGGATTACCGCCGCGCGACCGGGCATTGCAACGTTCCGCAGACTTGGTCCGATAATCGCAAGCTTGGTAACTGGGTCATGATGCAGCGGGCGGCCTACAAGGCGGGCCGGCTTAACGGCGAGCAGATCGAGCGGCTCCAGGCAATCGGCTTCCGCTTCAGTATCGTCGGCGATCCGATCCTGGTGGCTCGCACCAATAAATCTCGCCCGGCTTCTCAGCCCGAGAGGCGGCGTGCTGCTTAGAGTCTATCTCAGAACTCAAAGAGAACCACGAAAGACACGAAAAAAGGCGATTGTATTTCGTTCTCTTTCGTGTCATTTGTCTGTTTCTTGGTTCTTCAGGAGTGTTTTGAGATGGTTTCTTAGACGACTCCCCTCTCCCGTATGCGGGAGAGGGTGTGTGACGGAAACACCCACTACAGCCGGATTACCGTCGTTCCGCTCAACCGCCGGATCAGGTGTCGCATTTCGAGAACGCTAATCGTGGCAAGAACTTGCGGCACGAGTAGGCCGCTTTGCACAACGATTTCGTCAATCGACGTGGCCTCGCCGCGAATCACGTCGAGAACCTTCTGCTCCACATCATTCAGCAGCAATTCAGCCGGGTGATGCACCTTCCGGCCGTCATCGCAAGGGGCTGCTTCGACCAAGGGGCCAAGTTCCCCAAGCACGTCGTCGGCCGATTCGACCAAGATCGCTCCGTCGCGCAGCAGGCGATGGCAACCTCGCGATGCGCGGCTGTCGACATTGCCCGGCACGGCAAACACATCGCGGCCCTGTTCCATAGCATGCCGGGCCGTGATTAGCGCACCAGATCGTTCGGCTGCCTCGACGACAATCACCCCCAGCGACATGCCGCTGATGATGCGGTTGCGCTGGGGGAAGGTGCCCGCGAGTGGTGACGATCGTGGCGGCTGCTCGCTGATCAATGCGCCGTTGGCCGCGACGAGGTCGGCCAGTTTGTCGTGCTCAGGCGGATAGATGTTCATCACGCCGCTGGCCAGGATGCCGAGCGTACGGCCGCCAGCATCTATTGCACCGCGGTGTGCGGCCGCATCGATCCCTCGGGCTAGGCCGCTGATGATTGTCAGTCCGGCGCGGGCAAGGCTAGCCGCCAGCCGTTCGGCCTGCCGCAGCCCATAGGCCGTACCGTGACGGGTGCCGACAATGCCGATCCCTAGGGCGTCGGCCGCCTTGAGCGTGCCGCGAACGAAGAGCAGGCCGGGCGGATCGGGGATCTCACGCAGCGCACGGGGATATTCGGCGTGGGCTTCGGTAAGGATCGCGATGTCGTGGCTGCGACAGAAGGCAATCTCCGCTTCAGCGTCAATCTCGTCGCCAGCGCGGATAATGCGCTCCGCCACTTTCGGCCCAACGCCTTCCACCTCTCGCAACACGCTCGGCGCAGCCGCCAGCACCGTTGCGGGATCGCCGAACCGGTCCAATAGTCTCCGGCGAATTCGCGGCCCAACGCCATCGACCAAGGAGAGACGTACTGTATCAATTAAATCGGCATCTTGGTTAGGCATGATGGCGGCATAAGGCTTAGTGGTCGAATTGAGACAACTTATCAGAATATAGTGTGGGTTGGCCGATGGGGCAAGGTTGCCCAAGTCCCGTTTGACAAAGGGAGGGAGCTACGCTAAGTTAATTAGCCACCCGCCAAAATGTTAGAACTGCTGTAGGTCAGGCTTTCTAGCCTGACTTTGTCCGATGCTGTCAGGCTGGAAAGCCTGACCTACTTGGTCTAGCGGGTGGTTGAAGTTATACCAAAAAGTCCGAAAAAATCATCTAAGAGGACGACGTGTCAGAAAAGAAAGGCTTGGCAGGGAACGCGCTGGGCACCTTTGAATCAGCAATCATGGGTATCGCGGGCACGGCACCGGCGTTTAGCGTTGCGGTAACGACGGCGACGATTGTGGCTGCGGTTGGGGTGCTCTCCGTGGCCAGCATTTTCTACTGCGGCCTTATCATGTTTGGCATCATGCTGGCCTTTGTCCACCTCAGAAAAATAACCCCACATGCCGGTGCCGCCTACGCTTGGGTAGGGCACGTTTTTGGTAGGAAATGGGGGTTTTTTGCCGGATGGGGTCTACTTGTCGCATCGGTCATTTTCATGGTTTCGGCGACGATCCCCGCCGCCCAATCAACCTTGAAATTGATTGCGGAGTTGGAATGGATTGCGACTAAGCGAGTGGGCGACACCACTTGGATCACGATCACCGCCGCAATCTGGTTGACCTTGGTGACGATCGTGGTCACCAAGGGGATCAAACATGCAAGCTATACGCAGTTAATGTTGACGGGGCTTGAGACGGTGGTGGTTTTTGCGCTGATTATCGGGGCCTTTATCCAATATGGCGGCAAGCCGGCACACCCACCTTCGTTGATATGGTTTTCTCCATTTTTATTCACGCCACAGTTGTTTGCCACGGGTGCCTTGATCGCCATTTTCTTCTACTGGGGCTGGGATGTCACCATGAACCTGACGGAAGAGACCAAAGGAGGCACGCCGGATCCAGCCAGCAGCGGCGCATTTTGGGCCATGATCAATTTGATTTTGTTCTTCTGCATCATGATGATCGTCGTACTGATTGTGCTGAGTGATGATGAGATCAGGGATGCCGATACCACAATTCTTTACGCAATCGCCAGCAAGTTGTTCCCCAAACCCTGGAACTATCTCGCGGTGCTTTCCACTCTGTTGAGCACCATTGGCACGATCGAGACCCAAATCCTGCAATTCAGCCGCAGCATGTTCGCCATGGCGCGTGATGACGTGCTGCATCCTCGTTACGCAAAAATTCACCCCGAGTGGCAAACCCCTTGGGTGGCGACCTTCGTAATCTGGTTTTTGGGTGTCGTGCTGCTCCTTTGCTCATCCTTCATGCCATCCGTGAGCAAGATATTGAAAGACTCGATTAACATAATCGGCTTTCAAATCTGCTTCTATATGAGTTTGGCCGGTTTTGCCTGTGCTTGGCACTACCGCAAGGAATTGAAGGGGGGGCTCTACAACGCCGTCTCTTATGTGCTTTGGCCCTTGTTTGCTGGACTCTTCATGGTCTTCATTGCGGTATATGCCATTATTTCGATGAGTTGGGACTCTATCATCCGCGTGGACTTGCCATGGAACTTCGTGGTATTTATTTATGAGGACGCAATCACGCTCACTCTTGGGATCGGCGGCCTCTTAGTCGGCTTCGTGCCTTTGTTCTTAAGTGGTTGGCGGCAAGCCAAGGGTGCGGACCCAGGAATTGCCGAGTGAAACGATCGACAGAAATAGGGACTATGAATTCCGGTTAGGATGTTCGCGTCGCAATCGCCAGCCGCTCGCCGATGGGCGGATGGCTGTGCAACCAAAATACTTCAAACCAATGCGGACAGGGATC
>JANXQG010000050.1 GCA_025356915.1 Planctomycetota bacterium
CCTTGCCCCCCCTGGAAAACCGCTCTTCCCACCGTTATGCTGAGAGGATTCAGATAGAGATAATCCGCAAAGTTTTTTAGAAACACATCTTATGTCCGAATCTTCCACCACTGTCAACGGGCCAGACTTCAGCCGCGGCGACGGTCTTGTGCCGGCCATTGCCCAGGACTCGCAGTCCGGCGAGATCCTTATGATGGCCTATATGAACGCTGAGAGTTATGCCGAGACCTTGGCCACGGGCCGAGCGGTTTATTTCAGCCGCAGCAGAAAAAAACTCTGGCGCAAGGGCGAGGAGAGCGGCAACGTGCAGCTCGTCAAGTCGATCCATGTCGATTGCGATCAAGACACCCTCCTCTTGAAGGTCGAGCAGATCGGCGGAGCCGCTTGCCACGAAGGCTACCGCAGTTGCTTCTTCCGCCGCGTGACCCCAGAAGGTCTTCTGGTCGAAGGCCAACGAGTCTTTGATCCCGCGAAAGTGTATGGAAAGAAGTGAGGCAGTTGTCAGTTGTCAGTTGTCAATTGCGAAACCGCAAGCGGGCTGGGCTCTGAAATCCCCAGCCCCCAGTCCCCAGCCCCTAATCCCCATGTCCACCATTCTCAAACTTGGAATCCCGGCTGGTAGCCTGCAAGAGGCGACCGGAGAATTATTTCGCCGCGCAGGCTACAAGATCACGTTCAGCTCGCGGAGCTACTATCCGACGATTGATGATGACGAGATCGAATGTCTCTTGATCCGCGCTCAGGAAATGTCCCGCTATGTGGAAGACGGCGTGCTCGACGCTGGCTTGACCGGCTTTGACTGGATTGTGGAAAACAACTCCGACGTTCACGAGGTTGCGGAACTGGTCTTCTCCAAGGTCAGCCGCCGCCCGGTCCGCTGGGTACTCTGTGTACCAGAAAATTCGCCGATCCAAAGTGTCAAGGATCTTCAAGGCAAGCGGATCGCCACGGAAGTCGTCGGCTTGACGACGAGGTACTTGCAGAAGCACGGCGTGACGGCCAAGGTCGAATTCAGTTGGGGTGCCACGGAAGTCAAGCCACCCAAGCTGGCCGACGCGATTGTCGAGGTCACGGAGACCGGCAGCTCTTTGCGGGCGAACAACCTGCGAATCCTCGAAGAAATCTGCCAAAGCACGACCCGTTTCATCGCCAATCACGCGGCTTATGCCGACCCCTGGAAAAAGCAGAAGATCGACGACATCGTCATGATGCTTCGCGGTGCGATGGCCGCTGAAGGGAAGGTCGGCCTGATGATGAACGTGCCCCAAGAGAATCTCAAGCAAGTGCTGGCACTGCTCCCCGCCTTGCAGCAGCCGACCGTTTCAAACCTCGCCGACGAGCACTGGGTTGCCCTGAACACGATCGTCGACGAAGCGGTTGTCCGCAAGATTATTCCACGACTGAAGGCCGCCGGGGCACGGGGAATTGTCGAGTATCCGCTCAGCAAAATTATTGACTAAGGACTTCAAAATGAGTGCTGAAGAACGTCTGGCTGCGAAACTTTCTGAACTAAAGACCCTCCTGCCGCACGCCCCGGAGCCTAAGGGCGTCTATCGGCCGCTGATCATCGTCGACAAGTTGGTTTACGTTTCGGGGCACTTGCCCGTGCGACCCAGTGGTGAATTAGTGGTCGGCCGGCTCGGCGCCGAATTGACCACGGAAGCTGGTTATGAGGCTGCGCGGTTGGTCGGGCTAGGCATCCTGGCCTCGTTGCGCAAGCAGTTCGGCACACTCGACCTGATTCGCCGCGTGGTGAAGGTTTTTGGCGTAGTCAACAGCACTCCGGAATTTACGCACCTGCCCGCGGTGATCAACGGTTGCAGCGAACTATTTGGGCAAATTTTCGGCCCCGATGCCGGCATCGGTGCCCGCAGTGCCATTGCCGCGCCCACGTTGCCCTTGGGCGTGGCCGTGGAGATCGAGGCGATTTTTGAGCTGGAAGGGTAAGGCATTACAGATCCCCTCCCCCCGCCAACCCAACACCTTTCAAATGTCCAACCTCATTCAGCGTGTGTAGCCGCGCGATGGGACCGTCGATCTCCAATCGTGA
>JANXQG010000134.1 GCA_025356915.1 Planctomycetota bacterium
CGTATTGCCCAAACCCTGTGATGGTAGGTGAGACGTGAAACCGTTACTATCGCCTTATACTACGGTTCGGGAAAGATCCTTTTAGCCTGATTTCCGTCGATGTTGAGCAGGGCGATATTCGCCATCTGCCGCTTCTCGCAAGCTGTGCGATAATGCGCATACCAGAATCGAAACGGATTCTGGACTAATTCTGTGTTCCTGCCATGAAATGCCGCATTGTAGTAGCCGGGCGAAGAGTACCGCAGTTCCCAGTCTGGCGATATCTTGTCAGGGAGGGTTGTAAGAATAATGTAAGGCACAGAGACACCGCACCGGGTTGTCCAATTGCAGTACGCATCAACATCCTTCTCTGGAAGTCTTGCATCCGACGAATTGGGACTCTCGTAATCAATGAACAGTATCGGGTTAAACGCTTTGTCAAATGCGACAATATCCGGCTGGAACTTTATCTGCTTCCCAAGGTTCAGTCGCACGTCGATGCCGACGAAGGTGACGCCATCCAGATGCCATACCTTCTGGGCAAGAAAGCCTAAGACTACTGGATGAGCCAGATTGTTGCCTGTACTGGTGTAGCGAAAGGAATCTAAGAATCCTGCCGGCAACTGCTGAATCGCTGGATTGAGCAGGAAGGCCAGATTGTCGGCAATCGAGGCATAGTCAGTCATCCTGGAGATCGATGGCCGCAAGATCATGCAAAGTTTCTTCCACGAAATTTCTGCGGATACGCGCTACCGCCACGAGCAGGAAATAACATTGGAGTTGCTGCTCCTGCTGAACGACTCCAAAGATAGCCTTTCCACCGTTCGTCACTTCTTCAGCAGCTTCTTCATCCCTTCGCCCAGTGCATCACCAATCAGGAAGTAGCTCTCCGCGTTGCCGAACCAGTGGTGTCCATGGCCGGTATTGGGCGAAAGTTCTGGAGGACGGGCGAAGCCGGTGGTCTTCATGAAGATCGCATTCTCGATCTGTCGGGTTCCCGCTTCCTGTGCTTTTCTGAATTCAAACATGGAGCCGTTCTTTACAGGTCCGCCATTGCCAAGTTCCCCGACAACAACAGGCAGGTCCGGCACATTGAATTCTTTGCGGATATCATGGACAAGGTTGACCAGATTCTGGGCGTACTCCGGAATAGCCGGCCCAGTACACATGTCGTTCCAGCCTTGCTGCCAGACAAAGCCGGCGATCTCATATTTTTGATCCCCGAGTTCTTTCAGGGCGGCGCGGACCTCCTCAATCATCTTTGTGTAAAACGGTCCCACCTGGCCGCCGGAACTTGGTGGCCTGAAGTCAACATAGAGGCTTTTGCCGCCCCAAGCCGTCTTGATCAGCAATACCGGTTCATCCAAGTAGTCGCCCATGACATGGCCAAATTGCAGTTCAGGGCCGATGTGACTGCTGCCACCATATCCGGTGTAGCCCACCGTCAAACCTCCCTTGCGCACCTTGCCATTAACCTTGAACGAGATCTGGACATCATCGCGAACTACCCATTCTCCTTTTTCGTTTTTGAGGTGCTTCATCTTCTCAGCACTCTTGGAATACTTCATGGACCAGACCAGATTGCCCTTGCCACCGTTGTAGCCGCGAGCGTCATCCATGGACACCACGCCCTGTCCCTCCATATTCGACTGGCCGGCGAGGATAAAGACTTTCAGCGGGCCTTTCTTGGCATGGCCGGCCCAAGCTGGCCCGGCAAGTATCAACATGGCCAGCACTGAAAGCATCGCGTTGCAGGTAACGGTTCTTTTCGAGAATTTCATCGAGACATCTCTTGGGTGAGGGTAGTGAACAGCCCTTTTCCGGCCGGCAATCGGCTACGGTGGGCGCGTCAAGAACACTTTACCATTGTATCATTCGGCCGATCCTCACGCCAGATATCCGTTCGACTGTCCAGGAGAACTGATCTGGAAAAACGGTAAGTGCTTTCAGCGTCTCGACTTCGTGCGCAACCCACCATTTGCCCGGCAGTTCGCTCCACGCACCCTACAACTGCCGGACAAAGTGGTCTGCTTCCCGAGGAAAACGGTATGATATACTGGCATGTCCTCTATCCCTTCCACCGCCTGATCCTCGCGGGTATGCTCAAGGCACTGGCCCGCGCCGCGGAAAAGAAACGAGGACATAGGCTGGAGCAGTAGCTTCAATAGGCACGGTTTTCTGACATTCTTGGATGAGAAGTTTTTGTTGAGTACCCCATGGACATGAAAAACACGAGAACCACGATCCTCAATCAGGGTGAAGCCATCGCAAAGCGAGAGGAAATCAGGCAGTATTTTCACGCTACCTTCAGCCTTGACGAGCAGCTTTACGAGACTCTGGCCTCGGAGAAAGCATTCTACCTGCGGCCTGAACCGTTGCGGCACCCCCTGATCTTCTATCTCGGGCATACGGCAACTTTCTACATTAACAAACTCATCGTGGCCAAGATTACAAACCAAAGGATCAACCCCCGCTTTGAATCCATGTTTGCAGTCGGTGTCGATGAGATGTCCTGGGATGACCTGAACGCTGCGCACTACGATTGGCCGACGCTTGACGAGGTGAAGGCATATCGCGTCACCGTGCGTGGTGTTGTGGACGAGACCATCAGGACCATGCCCCTGACGATGCCTATTCATTGGGACCATCCGTTCTGGGTAATCCTGATGGGTATTGAACACCAAAGGATCCACTTGGAAACCTCCTCGGTCATCATTCGCCGGCTTCCGATTGAGATGGTCCGGCAACTGCCGCAGTGGAGCATCTGTCCCGATACGGGCGAGGCACCGCAGAACGAACTGATACCGGTCGCTGGTGGTCGCGTCGTTCTGGGCAAGCCCAAAGACCACCCACTCTATGGATGGGACAACGAATTCGGCCGCCAGGAAAACGAAGTGTGGGATTTCTCGGCCAGCCGTTGCCTCGTTTCAAATCAGGAATACCTCGGCTTCGTCGAGGACCGAGGCTACGAACAAGAGGATTACTGGACACACGAGGGCTGGAAATGGGTCAGCTACAGCAAAGCCACGCACCCCCTATTCTGGATCAAGTTGCCTGGCGGCTACCAGTTCCGGACCATGGCCGAGTTCATCGACATGCCGTGGGATTGGCCGGTCGAGGTGAATTACCTTGAGGCCAAGGCATTCTGCAACTGGCTGGCACGCAAGAACAGAAAGCCCATGCGCCTGCCGACCGAGGCCGAGTGGTATCGACTGCGGGATCTACAGGACATTCCGGACCAGCCCTATTGGCAGAAGGCCCCAGGGAACATCAACCTGGAACATTGGGCTTCGTCTTGCCCGGTGAACCGATTCTCATTTGGGAAGTTCTTCGACATCATCGGTAATGTTTGGCAGTGGACGGAAACGCCAATAACAGGCTTTGACGGATTCCAGGTCCATCCGTACTACGATGATTTTTCGATCCCGACTTTTGATACGCAGCACAACCTGATCAAAGGCGGATCGTGGATATCGACCGGCAACGAGGCGACCCGCGACTGCCGTTACGCGTTTCGACGCCATTTCTTTCAACATGCGGGCTTCCGTTATGTGCAGTCTGAACAAGCGCTCGCGATGCCTGACGCGATGTACGAGACCGATTCGGCCGTTTCGCAGTACTGTGAAGCCCATTACGGCAAGACCTATTTCGATGTTCCCAATTTCCCAGCACAATGCGTGGCAGCCTGCTTTCAATACACGCAAGGGCGCCCACGACGCAAAGCCCTGGACCTGGGTTGCGCCGCGGGGAGGGCATCGTTCGAGCTAGCCAAGGAGTTCGATCTCGTAACGGGTATCGATTTTTCCGCCCGATTCATCCGCGTGGCGTTGCAACTTAAAGAGAAGGGGAATGTTCATTTTGAACTTACCGAAGAAGGCGATGTCGTTTCTTACCGCGAAGCCCGCTTGTCCGAAATCGGACTGGACCGAGTGGCTGACCGAGTGGAGTTCTTCCAGGGCGACGCGACAAACCTCAAACCGCAATTCACAGGTTACGATCTGGTCCTGGGCGCCAATCTGATCGATCGACTCTCCGACCCCAAGAGATTTCTGGAAACCATTCACGAACGGCTGAATCTCGGGGGTATTTTAGTCATTGCCTCGCCTTACACTTGGCTGGAGGAATTCACGAAGAAAGAGAACTGGCTGGGCGGTCTCCGTAAAGGCGGTGAGCCCTATCAGACCCTGGATGCCCTCCGCGATCTGCTGGGTCCACATTTCGTCATGCTCGACGCACCCAAAAACGTGGAATTCGTCATTCGCGAAACTCGACGGAAATTCCAGCATACCGTCGCGGAATTGACGGTATGGGAGCGTACCCAATAGGGCAGCGCACGGGAACCTCTCAAACTGGCTCTTCCGGTTTTAGGTGCAGAAGTAAGGTGGGACGAGTGAAACGAGCCCCACCAAAAGCGGACCGCAACAGAATTGGTGGGGCTCGCTGCGCTCTCCCCATCCTACAATTATTCGCGTTCCGCACCTAGAACCGGAAGAGCCATCAAACTTCATCGAGGGTAACCTCGTCGATTGTGAACATTCGCTCAGTCATCGGCCTTGCTCGCGTCCTTGATTACGAACGTCGCCCGCAGTCGTGCTACTTCGCTGGCCAGGCCGGCACCGGTGACCGAGCGGAGTACCTCATCAAAATTTTTGTACGCGGCCGGGGCCTCATCCTTAGGATACTGCCGGCAGTTGGTTAGGATGTCGTCCGTGTCGAACTGGCGGTCGATGGTATGTTGATCGAGTTGGCGGATTGCCGCTTTGCGGCCCAGTTGCCGACCGGCGCCGTGGTTGACGCTGTAGCAGCTCTTCACTGCACCCTCCTCAGCTACCATGACCACCGATCCCGCCTGCGGGTTGCCTGGGAGCAGGATCGGATGGCCGGTGTTGGCAAACGGCGTCCCCTTCAGGGTGTAGTGCCCGGCAGGAAATGCCCGGGTGGCTCCCTTGCGGTGGACCCACGCCAGTTTCTCGCCCACGACTTCCTTGCGAGCGATGTTATGGCTGATGAAATAGACCAACTGCCCCGTCGTGCCCGGGAGAATCTCCTGAAAAGCTTCCAGCACCAGGGCGTTGATCAATAGGTGATTGACCGTGGCGAAGTTCGCGCCCAGTGCCATATCGTCCAAATAGGCGTCGGCCTCCGGTGTTCCAAGCGGAGCATAGACCAGTTCCCGATCGCCACCGGGCAACGGGATGCCCCAAGCCTCGAACTTCCGTTGGAGCGAGCGGAACTGGTTTGAGGCCAGGTTGTATCCCAGGCCCCGAGAGCCACAATGCGAAAGGAACGCGACGCGGCCGTCGATGAGGCCGAATACCCGAGCGATTTCGCGAGTCCGCGGGCTGTCGATAATCTGGACGACTTCGCACTCGCCAAAATGATTGCCGCCGCCATAGGAACCCAACTGGGTGATCTTCTCGGCGAATTTTGGCAGGGAACCCGTGGCCAAGTGGCAGTCGATCTGCTTGGCCAAGGCATCGCGAGCTTCATCGTGCCCGGTATGGACAGAGTCCTCACACCGCGCGGCCCACTCCGGCGGGATGCCCAACGCATCACACACCGCAGACGCGGCTCCTTCGACGACGACCTGCCGGCCCAGAGTGGGATCGACCCGGCGGGATTTTGGCACATTTCGCTGCCCCATCCCAGGACCAGTCGGCGTCCGCTCACAAATCGCTTTGATCAGTGCCCGGCGTGTCGACCGCTCTTGGACGGCATCGGCCGGCAAGTTCAGTTGCAGCAGGCTCATCGAGCACTTGATGTCCACGCCGACCGGGCCGGGATAGATGTGGGAGGGCGAGACCATGACACAGCCAATCGGCGCGCCGTAGCCAACGTGAGCGTCGGGGTTGAGCACCACGTCCGTCACACCGGGAGCCAGTCGCGAATTAACGGCTTGCTGAAGGGTCTGGTCGTCGAACGTAGCACGGATAGCCTCCGTACCGATGACGGTGATCGGTGTGCCCCGGCCGGTGGGCAGCATGGCGGTCGCTTCCCCGGTGGGAATCAGAGTCAGCCCATTCTCAGCAGTCATAACAGTCCTCCTGGTTAGTTTGATCTGGATTATTCATCGTAGGGTGGGTCGAGCACGGAAACTCAATCGCAGTGGTGCGTTGCGCGAACCGGTCAAAACCAGGGTGGAAGGTTGCCGTTCGTTGGATTCCGTGCGTAACCCACCATTTCCCTGGGGGTTCGCTCCACGCACCCTACAATTTATGAATAATCCGGGCTAGGCCATTCCGCGCGCGTCTGTGTGTCAAGAATCGCTGGAAAGTACTCGTCTTTTTTCTTTCAGAACAAGATCAAAGTGCTGCTCAAGCTGCGGACTGCAACCACGGCATCCAGCTATGACCTTTTCTGCCCATTCCAGATACTCGCGCTTCCGCTGCAACGGCCAGCCAGCAGGCTCGGTAGGCGAAATGTCGCCCATGTTGCAAATCTTGTCTGCCAGCTTGATCTGCTTGGCACCATTGGACAAGTGCGTCGCGTGTTCAACCTGCAACCTCTTGCGTTCCTCTTTCGGCAGACTCTTGTCGTCTGTTACCTCCTGAACCAGCAAACGAACCTTCTGCCCGAACTGCTCGTCCAACTCCTGCGTCGTCGTCTTCGTGTCCTCAATCGTGTCGTGGAGAATCGCAGCCTGAAGCATCGCCAAGTCGGTAACTCCGCCGACACTCGCCAAAATCTCCGCCACAGCAATCGGATGGTTGATGTAGGGACTGGCGTCGGAATCCTTACGTCGCTGCCGACTGTGCATCTGCGCGGCAAACCGTAGGGCTGTCAGCAGCGATACTGCTAAGTTGTCTGTTTGCGGAATGTTCATGATATCCCCAATTATATATTGCCGTCAGCAATTGCAACAACCTGAACGGGTTAATGGACGGCTTACCATTCTGATCAGCCATCTCTCTCTACGTTCCGTTGCGTAGAGCTTGCACAATCGGCACGGTCCCTCTAGCGATAGGCCACTCAACCACGTCCACGGCCATTCTTCGCTTGCCTATGGTTTCCTGTGGTGTATGATTTCCTCGCGACGTTGAGATGTTCTCCCGTTGACCACCGAGGTGCAGATCTTGCCCAAGTTTGCGGCCACCCTGGCATCGCTATTACTGATTGCAAGCGCGATTGGGATCAATATCGCCCGCTATCCCCAGGTTGGGCGAACCGTTGACACTGGACAGCGAACCGATTCGGCCGAGCCGACAAAGTCCGCGCCGGTGGCAGAGGAGCCAAGTCGCGTCGAAATGGCTAATCCGGATTCTTTGACGGCGAGCAACATCAAAATCGAGCCGGCAAAACCTCCCCAGGTTGTCGCAGTTGTACCGCCAAAAACCGCGCGCGTCGAAGAATCCGTCTCTCCCAAGCCGGCAGCCGATGTGGCCCGATTGAAGCCTGAGCCGGTGGTATCCATTCTGGATGTGCGGCCGATGGTTCCCGTTGCCAGACTGCGAACAACGGGCGAAGCAGACCCACCACCCGGTTCCGACGAGGTGCGGAGACTTCCGCCCGTAGAGCCGAGTGGCTCCGCTGTTCCAGAAATTCAGGCTACGGGTTCCGACAATGCCCTGCCGTATATCGCCACCTCCACGCCCTGACCCAGATTATGCCGAGTCGTAGGGAGGGTGGAGCACGAAAACTTAATCGTGATGGTGCGTTGCGCGAACCGGCCTAAACCGGGGTGAAACGTTGCCGTTCGTTAGATTCCGTGCGTAACCCACCATTTCTTTGGGAGTTCGCTCCACGCACCCTACAGTTTAAGAATAATCCTGGCTAACCCAGAATTATGCCGAGGCAGCGGCAACTGCGGTTTGCTGCTTGCAAACCTGCTGCCCGAGAATCAACGCATTGCGAGCCTTTAGGCAAACCTGGCGAAATGCCCCTGGCCGGGAAACGCCTCGGAGGCGGAAAATTTCTTTGCCGTCGTGCATGAAAACCAAGTCGCCCGCATGAAGCCAGTCCTGGCCGGGCAGAACGGCGACCTCAATGGTATCAAAATCACCGAGGCCGATGAATGGACCGTTTTTGGCCGTTAATCCAAGCTGAATGGTCAACCGCGAGTTTGTGAGGGTATAACGACGGCAGGCACCTGGCATGAGCCGCCAAAGATAAACGACCAGACTGACCGGGATCGTCGCGAGCGCGAACAGCTTGCCCAGAGTGAAAAAACCGTAACCGAGGCGATTTCCGGCCAACTGGCCGATCCGCCGGCCGATGGCCATGGAACCGATTCCTGGCCAGACAGTCATGATTTTTCTTTGAGAGACTGGTGAGTAGCTCGGAAGTATTTCTGTGGCCATGGGAGTTTGGGAGTATTTGTTCGTTGGAATTCACCTAAACTGAATTGTAGTCTCAAAACCCCGATCGCGAAAGGCGGAGAGGCAACACGGAGAGGCAAAAGAGCCCTTCCGGTTCTAGGCTCAGAAGTGGGTGAGGAGAGTGAAACGAGCCCCACCAAAAGCGGACCGCGGCAGAATTGGTGGGGCTCACTGCGCTCTTCCACCCTACAATTATTCGCGTTCCGCACATGGAACCGGAAGAGTGGGAAAAAGTGGTTATCGCAAAAATAAGACCCGGCCGGGATTTCTCCCGACCGGGTCTCGATTTGCTTTTGACTTGGTAGTGATTCTCTCTTCTGTCCAGCTCAAAACTGCCCAATCTTGCCCTAATGTCGGTCGTGTACCGACGGGCAAAACTTTATCCTTAGAAAGGAGGTGATCCAGCCGCAGGTTCCCCTA
>JANXQG010000157.1 GCA_025356915.1 Planctomycetota bacterium
TAAGTTTTCCAACCGTCATCCGTCGTCGCCTGAGTACCGGACGCCAAAATCGCACGGTAGGCCTTGTTCGCCGTCAAGCTGCCACGTTGGACAAAGGCCGAGGCCATTAGGTCGTTGGCAAAAGCCGTATTGCTTTTATCGAGGCCTTTCTTCAGTCCGCTTTCGCAGAGCTGAATCACTTCCGTCAGATCGCCAGATGTCTGGGCTCCGAGTTTCTGTTGGGTGGCCTTGTCGAGATCGACTTGGCCTTCGTTCTCGGCGCGCGCCAAATCAGGAAAAGTGCCTACCGCCAGAGCAAACCAAGTCAGCGTCAAGACCGAGGCGAACGGTTGCAAGCGATTTCTGTGGGTCATACCGAGATACTCCATGGGAAAAAAGATTACTCGTCATTGTATTCTTTTTCATGGCGGAAATCGAGGGCAAATGGGAATCACCCAATCTTTAAACCTATTTTCCAGCCGCGACCGGCTTAGGCTTGGGTTCTGGGGCTGGGCTGCCGGAGTCGACCAGCAGGTAACCTGCCCAGAAAAAGGGATGCTTGGCCTGCTGCGCCGCACCACTGTCGGCATGTTCCCCTGTGGACTTTTTCATGCGTGGTTCGGCATCGTTATTCAGAGACGAATTGCTGACGACTTGGACAGCCCGTTGCCAGGCGTCGGCGGGTGTCGTGTGCGGCAACTCCTGGGTGAATTCCCGGACCAAGTCGAGGCTCGTCTGCCCTCCGCTCCGCCATCGGCTGAGGAGGATCGTCCGCGTTCCCGTAGACATCATCCCGCAGAGGCTGAGAAATATCTCATTGCCTGGCCCGAGCGTATCGGCCGCCACACCACGACCGGAACGGCGAGTAACATCGGTCTTTTTCAGCGAACTTTCGCACACCGTGCGGTAGCCGGGCAGGATCACTTCGTCTGGCCCTCGCCTTGGCAACAGGAACCATTCGCTCAGCAGCCCGCTGAGCTTAGTTCGCTCGGTGGGAAGCGGCGACCAGCCGTAGGGATCGGTCTCGGCAGCTTGGCTCAGCTCGTCGAGTACCACAAGACGGTCGATGAAATTGGCGTAAATGGGTGCTGCGGCTGGTAAGGGCATCTTCAGCGTTACACAGCCAGGCAGCGATTTCGCAAGCTCTTTGACCGCGATCTCGACCATGCCATCCTCCATCTTAGCACTGAGCTTGCCAACGATGATCGCGGTATTGCCCCGGCGATGGCCCACTTCCGATGTGGCCATGGCCAGGCCTGCGGTAGGCGCGTAGCGGATGCGGAAACGGGAGATGAGCGGCCGCAGTTGCCCATCGGCTTGCACATGCAATGCCTCGAAAGGTACATACCAGAGAAGCCCGTCGGGCACGACGATCAGTTCGTCAAACTTTATAGCGAAGTCGGCCCGCGAGCCTTTCAGTAAACCTTCGAGCAATTCTCGAGCGGTTTGTCGCCACTTGCCGTCGGCCAGATCCTTTGAAGAGAGTTCGTAGTTTTGCGTGATGTTGCCGACTTCGCGAAGCAACAGGGCCGCTTGCCGGGCGAGGACTTGCGTCGTCGTCGCCACTTGCCATGCGGCATATTTATCGTGGTTCAGCAAAAAGGCGTGCAGGTTCCTGCTGGTGGCGAAGAAGACGAGCATGGCGTGGCCCGGAGGGAGCGACTTTTGGATCTCCGCCGTCGTTTTCAAGGGTGGAAAGGCGATCACCGCCGGATCGCGGCGCACGGCCATCTCGCGCAAGACAAGTTCCTGTTTACGGCCAATCGCCATGAGTAGGGCCATGGATTGCCCCTGCTTTTTGGTCTTCTCCGCGTCGTCCTGCACCAGTGGCAGGGCGGCCAACTCCCGCCGCAATGCCGCAGCTCGATCGAGCAAATCATTGTAGATGGGGTAGCGGCTTAACAATTCCTGTCGCTGTAAAATTGCCTGTTGGGACAGCAATTCCTTCGGTCCCTCCAGCACCCAACGGAGCGATTCCAGTCGTCCACCCAGTGGCAAGGTGGAAAGAAAGCGATGCCGCTTGGCACGGTCGGCCACCTCCATGGCCAACTCGTGATCCTTGCGGGCGATGGCCGCTTCAAACCAGTGCTCGAAGAGCAGGCCATGCGGCACCCAGAGTACCGCGAGCGATTCCATGGGATCGGTCCGCCAGTCGTCTAGCTGAGGATCGCGGAGAACCACCTGGTAAAGATCGATTGCCGCCCGAGCCGCGCTGACGCCGCCGCTGCCACCCCCCGTATAATACTCGTCGACCTCTTGTATATGAAACAGCCAGAGCGAGCCTGTCCGCATGAAGAGCATCACTTTGGCGAGAATTGCGTCACCCTCGGCAACCTTGCGGGCTTGGTAAAGTGCTGTGGCTTCCAAAAACATTCTCCGTGCGGCGAGCCGGCCACGGGCCAGGGTTTTGTTACCGATAGACGTGCGTGCTTCATCCAGCAGGGCCATCGCTTGCTGTGTCTGCCCTAAAACGAGGTGGTTTTCGGCGGCCAAAGTCAGCAGTGACACGTAGATTTGACAGTAACGATTTGTCTTAGCCCAGACTGCGGCCGTAGCCAGCGGTGGGAAAATGCCTTTGCCGTTGGCCAACAAGTAATTCAACGCACCATAGCGAAATGCCTCTTCCAACACGCCCAAGTCAGGCAGGCGGTTCAAATCCGTGAAGTAATAGGAGGCGTAGGATGCCTCTTCTAAATGGGCTGCGGCCACAGGAAAATTTTTGGCGGCCATGGCCAGTCGGCCAAGCTCCAGGTGGGCGATGGCCGTCAGTGGGTGCTCAAACTCGCCCGATGCGAGTGTGGCTCGTTGCAAAATCGGAATGGCCGCAGCCGTCCGCCCGCCCGCCGACAGGGCCAACCCTAGTTGCAGATTGATCCACGCTTCCGACCAATGGTTGGGCTGTCCCGGTCGGCGCTGCAACGCAGCAATGATGTTGTCAATGACTGGATCGTGGGCGGCCAGCGGTCCGAGCAACTCGCCGCGACGGCGGATCGCCAGCGTCGTACAGCGAACGATTTCTTGCGGCTCGATGGGAAACAGGTTAGCCTGTTCGACCACCCCGCCCTGTTTGACGGTCGACGAGATGTCGATCTGCCCCCGATTCATGAGCATGCTATACGGCAATTGGCCCAACGGTGCTTGCAGACGGCGAACCTGCCAGGGGGGCGGCTTCTTCGCCCCATTGTCGGGACGGATCGGTTGAAAGACAACCTGGGCCAGCCAAGTGGGATAGCTTTGGTAGATTTCCAGGGCTGCCGTATAATGGACCAAGGCATCTCGGTACGCGCCCATCTGGTAATAGCACTCGCCCTGCATCGTTTCGTAGCAGATGGAGTCGATCCAGCGAGACTGAGTGGTTTTGATCGACCCACGGGACTCGGCCTTGAATCGATCCAAGGCCGAGCGATAGTCGCCGTTATAAAAATCGAGGAATGCGGCGTGATAGCTCTTCGTCGGTGCCGTGCGGTCTGACTGGGCGGCGGCGGGGCGGCTATTGCCAAGTACCGCCAGTACCCCACTGAGCATTAAAGGAAGGAAAAAAACCGACCGACGGAATCCACCACAATGGCAAAAAATGCGAGGTAACATAAAAATCTCTGCTCCTGGAACCCAGTTCGATCTTACTCTTTTTACCGAAATATTTCCAGCATCTCAGTAGATTCTATCCCTGATGCAGTCAAAAGGCCTGAGAATAAAGCTCAAGTTCGCGCCAAATACCCACGGATCTGCTCAATATGCTCCGGCTCAAATGGTACGGCGGCACCGAGCGGGGGTGGGTGGGGCACTAGCCGACAAGCAATTTCATGGCAAAGGGAGTCAATCCCTGCCGAAAGCAGTGCGCTGATTTCCAAGCCTGGTGACCGCTGGCCGGTGGCACGGGGCAAGTCGCTCTTGTTATGTACCGACAACGCTGTGGGGTAGGATTCAATCAGAACTTGATCCTGCTCGGACCAGGGGAGTGAGTTGTCGAAAACCAGAACGATCAGATCGGCCTCGAAAATCTTTTGCCGGGCCAGATCAATGCCCGCTTGCTCGCTTTTTTCGCCAGTCTCCCGCAGACCGGCGGTGTCGAAGAGTTCCACGGGCCAACTGTCCATGGCGGTCTGTACGCCGACGATGTCCCGGGTGGTGCCTGGCGTGCTGTGAACGATTGCCCGTTGGTAACCGGCGATCGCATTGATCAGGCTGCTCTTGCCCACATTGGGTTGCCCGGCCACGACGACCTGCCACGGCCGAATGAGATGCAAACCGGTGGAGGCGTGGGCCAGGAGGGTCTCGATCTGTTGCCGGGCCACGTCTTTTGCACCGAATTGCAGGGAGGACTCGATTTGTTCGAGGGCTTGTCGCAATGCGCCTCGATACTGGTCGAGGAGAATTGCAGCCGTCCGAGTGGTACGGGCTTCAGCCAGGGCCAGTCGAGCGGCAGCGGAAAACGGGTCGGCAGCCTGGTTGGCAGTCCATTCTTGCCAAGATATTCGCCGACAGCCACCGCCGACGAAAATCTCTTCGATCCGTGCGACAGCCGCCAGTCCGCCGTGACAGTGGAGTTCGATCACTGCGTCGGAATGCCGACTGAGTACAACTTCCTCAGGTAGCGTAGGCGTCTCGCCTGCGAAGCTACGAGAACCAAACAAGCCAACAACAATCCGTCCTGGTGGGAAATCGGCCAGCGGCCGGCCGCTGCGCGTGACGAAATACCTGGCAACCAAGTCCAAGGCGCCGGGACCTTCAATGCGGAGGCCTGCCACGGCCCCGCGGCCTGGTGGGGTGAGTTGGATCAGCAGGAGCGGGGAAGCGTCGTGCAAGCGTCAGACCTTCTTATAGTAAATCGCCTTGCCGTCACCGGGAGCGTAGAAGTCTTCAAGCGTAGCCACCAACGGGCAGCCGCAACGCTCATAAAACGCCCGAGTCGCCTGGTAATGCGGCTTCGTTGAGGTCTCGATATAGATGTGTCGGCCGCCTTCCCTGAGGATGATCTCGGCCACGTGGTCCATGATCTTTCGGCCCAGTCCCTGGCCTTGGACTGATTTATCCACGGCAATCCAATACAGATCGTAGCTGCCGATGGTCAGGGCGATGGGGCCGTAGCAGGCGTAGCCGACTACGCGGCCGTCCAGTTCGGCAAAGACGAAATGATAGCCACTCGCCGGGCCTTCTTTCAGGCGTTCATCGGCCAATTCCACGGCACAGTCAAGCTCGACCGCATTGAAAACCCCCGTGGATTCAACGAGGGAGCGGATTGCGGCACAATCCGTCGGGTTCAGTTCGGTGCGAAAGGTGATAGGCATGGCGAGGGAATGAGTGGGGGTTAGGATTTTTGGCCAGAGATAATTTTGAGGGGGCGAATGTTACGACAGCCCTAGCTGCTCTACTTCCACTCCCGTAACGGCTTTCTGCACGATCCGACGGATGGCATCGTCATAGACCAAGCCAGCCTCTTCCATCGCGGCCACATAGCCAGCCTCGGGGGAAAGGCATGGATTCTCGAGATCAATACG
>JANXQG010000214.1 GCA_025356915.1 Planctomycetota bacterium
ATCGATCGGGGAACGTCTAGTCGCCAAGTGGCCGACCCGTGCGACCGTGATCGCGAAGTTTTCTGAGCCCTCCCAGTCGTCGATCATCGAACCCAACGGAGCGACTTTCATCAAGCGGTCGTCGCGGCCCGACAAGTGGGCGCGGGCACTGCTCCAAGGCCATCGGCGGAAAGGTGGCAGTGAATTCCAATCCAATTGTGCCGGGAGGGCCGAACTCGGCGGTTGCCTCGGGGCTAACGCCACCGGATCAGATACCTTCTCTGGAATAGGATCTATACACCTTGCAATTATGGCATGCAGGGCATTGCGACGCTAAAGGGCATTAGCGAGAAAAATCAGCAGGAGTACCTAACTACATATTTCATAAGCAAATAGGTCAATACCGTACCGATCGAAATTCTGCGAGGCCCTGCCCCTCTCACGCTGTGGCCGGGTTGGATCCCAGCTTTAGCAGACTGAGCGACGGCACGGGCGAGATCAAGGCCGGCTTATCGCACGATGCAGCGGAAGCGGAAGACGCCGCCCTTGCCGGGCGACAGCGGCTCGCTGAGCACGCAACGCACAACCAGCGACTCGCCCTCGTTGGGCTGCGTGGAGAACTGGGCCTTCAGGCTGCACTGGGCACTGTCGGGCACATATTCCAGCCGCGTCGTCAGGCTGTCGACAATCTGCACGCTGCCGATGGGCTGATTGCCCACGTTGTCGAAGCGGATCGTGAACGAGACCTCGTCGCCCGGTTCGGCGACCGGCGTGGATGCAACCTTGACGACGCGCAACCGCGGATTGGGCGCCGAGCCGATCCCGTAGGTCTCTTGTGGCTTCTGACTGACCACGGTGGCACCGGCGGTCTGGTGATCCAGATAAATCTGCACCGCCTGCTTGTGGCTCCAGGCAACGGCCGCCTGAGTACCCTTGGCCAGGATCGGTTCTTCGTGGCCGACATAAACGCCGGTGCGGATAACCGCCAGATTCTCGTAGACGCGATAGAAGTTGTCGAATGCCTTGGGCCGCAGCTCGGCCAAGAGCGTGGCGTGTGATTTGCGACTGCGGAGCTGTAGGGCCGGGTTGGTGCCGATGTCGCGGACAGCCTGTAGGTTCTGCCTGTTCAGCCCCACCGGTTCGCTCGTGCGAGGGCCGAGTGGTTTGACCGGCTCGACCACGCCCGTAGCGCGATTCCGCTGCTGGTTGATCTCTACGTCAACAACCTGCCGCACGGCATGGAATCGCGGGCTGTAGAGACTTACCTTGTTGCTTGGCTCAACTACGGTGCGGCCGTCAAGCGTGCTATAACGGGCGACGGTGTCTTCCATTTCAAGGCCCAACAGCTCGCCCTTGGGGCCAACGCGGATCGGCGGACCGGCATTACCGCCATCGTGAAGGTATTCATCGGCCGGCCAGGGCGGAATGATTCCCGGCGGCACCCACGGACCGCCGGCCGTGTAGGCCAGGGGAACGCCGAGTTCCATGCCCGGAGGACCAACGGGACATGGTGCCCCAGGCGGCAAGGCGGTATATCCACCTTGCGCGGTTTCGGGGACGGACTCGGAAGTCCATCCTACGGGTGTGACTTTATCGACGGACTCGGAGGTCCATCCTACGGGTGCGACCGTACTTTGCGGCAAGGCTTGGTTGGGTGAATGCGAAGCCGGACCGCGGCAGGAGCAGAGAATCAGTGTGCCCAGCACAATGATTGCCAGTCGCCAGGCGCGAATCGATCCTTGGTTGCTTGTCGTTTGATTCATGGCTGCGGCTTCTTTTCCGCGGGTGCGGCCGGTCGGGCCTGAGCGGTCTCACGGATGGGTTTGGCTTGTGCGGCCGTGCGCGGCGGGTAGGCCACCCAGGGCGGCGAGCCAAAGTAGAAGTTAGGATCCTGTCCCTGGTCGGGCACGCGGCCACCTAAGCGAACAATCGCTACTGGCCGGCCCAGTTCGTCGGCCACCGCCAAGGGGTCGCGGCCCGTTGCGACTTCAAACCAAGACTGGCCATTCTCGCTGCGAGTCGGCAATACATTGCGTGGATCTTCCAGGTAAATCACCCGCGTCACAAACTTGCCTTGCATGGCCAGTTCGATGTCTTGTTGGGCAAGCTCTATGGGAACCGCGAAGCGAACCTGCTGATCCGTGGGAGCATAGGTCCGATCGATAATCTCGATCGTGGGAAAGATTTCCATCCCTTGGGCCTGCGGAAGAGGAATGTTCGTAACGCGGAGCCGATAGACCGAGCCGATCAGCAGTCCGACGCGGCGAGGAGCCTCTTGCGGCGGGCCAAATTGATTTTCCACAGCCAGCGAGATCGAGACCCCGCTAGGAGCCTTGATCTCGACTGGCTGGAAAAAACCCGCCAAGGGTCCGCCCCGCTGGAGCTGCCGGCTTCCAATCGCTCCCGGTGGCATCACACCATGATGCCAGTAGTGAACCGCCGGCTCCTGAGCCAAGCCGTGGACGGCCAGGCAGAGGAACGCAAGCAACACACCACCCAGTTTGCCGGCAACTCGGCTTTCATGATGTCGCATCCGAGTTATCGAGCAGCGGAGTTTAGGGACCATTGTCGCGAGTTTGAGAAGGGTTCAAGGTTAAAAGTCCACGTAGAACGGAATTCATTCCGTTCTACGGATTAAAATCCCTTTTACAAAGGATCAGTTCGCCGGAGCCGCCTCAGTCGGGCAAGGTACTGTGCCGCTCGGGTATCGCTCGACGGTCGTCGGGCAAGGGGCAGGACTGCGGCTTGCCGAAGTTCGTTCGACGATGCGAGCATGGTTGGCCGGCGCGGGATAGCTGACTCCCGGTACCTGTCGCACGTCGATCCGCTCACTCGCGACAGGTTGCGGCAGCGATACTCGCGTATGGTTGACCATGACGTGCTTCTGCAATCCGGCGGGCACTCCCAAGGGAATATGGGGAGGCCCGGCCAGCCCAATCGGCGTACCGCTGATCGGCATACCGTACTGCGGCGATGTCATGCCGGCCACAAAGCCCGGCGGATAGGGACCTTGCATTCCCACTGGACCGCCCGGCTGTTCGCCCATAGCCGAGGCAATGGCCAGATCTTTGTTGCCCAAGCGGACGATTGCCATAATGGCGCCGCGGCGATCTGCTTCAACGATTGGGTCGACGCCCGGATCAAGTCGCGTGCTGACCAAGGTGCCGACGCCAGCCAGGGCCATTTCTTGGAACTCGGGATCGGGCAGGTAGATCACTTTGGTCACGAAGTTGCCCGTCTCCACTTGGTCGAAGTCCTCGTCGGTAAATTCGACGGGGATGGCATTGTG
>JANXQG010000246.1 GCA_025356915.1 Planctomycetota bacterium
ATCCAGCGGCGGCAGCTCCTCGGGAATGGGCAGCAGCGCATGGCAGAAAAGGTATTCGCTGCCACACAGGCGGCCGCCGGCGTCTTCCAGCAGGTTCATCACGCGAAGATCGGCTACCGGGTTCACCCAGAAGATGCGGACCGCATCGAGCGGCAAGACGCCAAGGCCGTCACGCACCCGGCGACGAACCTCCTCCAGTAACTCCTCCAGCACCCGGATCGTCTCGTCACGGTCGGAACAATAGTGGATCGCCAGCATCTCCGCGATCAATAACTCCAGGGCTGGCAAGGGGCAGGGATTGGCATCGAAAACCATCTGTCGCAATTCATCCAACAAGCGGCGCACGCGGTTCGCCCGCACTATACCAGCCGAGAACTGTTGGTCAGTCAGTGGTTCGCCCGCACAGGTCTCCAAAGCATGGCGGACTCGCTGCAACTCCGATTTCACCAACGCTACTTGGCTCTCGGGGGCCACAAAGCCACCGGGGAGAGAAACCGCCGCTTCACGAGGGTCGGGGTGGCGGCGATGCGGCACTTCCCACCAGACAATGGGGAACCCTAGTCCGGCCAGTCGTTGGGCAATCGCCGAGCAGTCATCGCAGACGGCACCGACGCTGCACGTGAGCAGGCTAGGCCTGGGGAAATGGACCTCGCCGACAAAGGCTCCGAGCATCGCCCGCACGGGACAGAAGGAGTCGTCGATTCCCAGCGAGTCGGCGATCTCCAGTAGTTTTGTATTGCGCTCCATGATGCAGGGGAGCCACCAGGCGCCGTCGGGGCAGAAGGCGACCAGGTTCGACAGGCTGTAGGCCATTACCGGTATGGTGCCCAGATCCTTGATCGTGCCAATCAACCGTTTTCCCTCATTGTGGGCTTGGTACAACCGGTTTTCTTCCGTTAGCAGAAAGTTCCAGAGTTGGAGCGCAGCGGCCGAGTTGTCGATGCAGAGCCGGAGTAGCCGCGAATCGCCATCGGCGACGTGCCGGCGCAAGGGGCCACCGTACCATGGCTCATGGCACCCCGCCGCGCGGAGTTCCGTGTAGCGGTCGTCCCACTCATCGAGGGTGATTCGTTGGGGTGCTTGGTTCATCGGAGCATTTCCAGGAAGGCTTCCAGGCGTCCGGAGGTGCGGCACCGCGCGCTTCCTTCAGCACCCACCACGTCGATCTCCAGCAGCGGAACGGAACTCCATTGCTTCAGGCGAAACAGTTCGGCGTGCCACAGGTCGCACCATACGTAGCGACGAAACAAGATGCCGCGAATCCCGCACGCATCGATCTCCGCGGCAAGCCAGCGGTAGAGTGCGTCGTTCGGCCTGCGGAATACATCGGGGATCGTCGTAAAATAGGCGTCCGCCAGCGCGGCCAGCGGATCCTCGTCCATGCGATGGCGGTCGACCGCGGCGGGCAATGTCCTCGGGCCTGCGTCAGTGGCGTCCAGTACGACCCTTCCGCCGACCGCCTCCACGAGGTCGAACAGGTCGAAGTCTTGCGGCACCAACGGACCGCCGAGAATCGCCAGGGGAATGCCAAACTGGCCCCCCTCACCCCCTGCCCCTCTCCCTTCCTGCCGAGTACGGCAGGTGGCAGAGGGGAGCTTTTCGGACTGGTTCCCCTCTCCCGCCAGGAGCTTTTCAGACGAGTTCTCCTCTTCCTCCGAGAGCTTTTTGAACTGGTTCTCGGGGCTTGGAGTGGCAAGATCTCCGCTACGAAGTGCCAAGATTGCTTCGGTGAACTGTTTGGCAGACATGCGGTCGCGGATCGCCAGAAGTGCCCTCCTCGCTTCTTCGTAGCGATGCCAGAGCGATACCAACTGCGAGTTGGTCGGGGCAGTCCCGCCCAACGCGACCAGCCATCTGCCGAGCCGCTGCAACTCGTCCAGGTAGAAGTTTCCGGACGTTTCTGTCTCCCATGTGACAGGGATGTTTGCTAAAAAGACAGGCAGAGTTGCTTCGTGCTCCACGAGGCCGGCGATGCGCCGCATCTGGTCGCAGGTCGTTGTTAGGACGATCGCATCGACCTCGACTCCAACTCGCACCGCATCGGCCACCTGGCCGGCGAAGGGACAAAGACCTCGCCCCGGCCGGATCACAATCAGACCCGGCTCCCGCGTCCACGGCAACCATCGCGGCTTGAATCCATGCGCCGCGATCCACTCAGGAGGTATCAGCGGACTGCAATAACCGAGCGTTTTCATCCAAATACCCGCCAGAATATCTAGTACTTCAGGCTTTCCAGCCTGACCTTGTGGTTCAATGTCAGGCTGGAAAGCCTGACGTACAGTAGATTATCGCATCGCTTGCCCGTAGCGGACGGTTTCAAGGAGAGCCTCGACTCGCACCACGATCCGTGCGGAGTCCGACGGCGAGTAGTCCGTCTCGATACGAAGATAGGGTAAGCCGAGTTGCTCTTCCGCCAAACGCCGGATACGGTACGACTCCACATCGTAGGTGGTGCATCCCTGCCAGATCAGCTCCACGACGCAGTGCGGCCGATAGTCCTCAACCATCTGGCGAAGAAACTTCAGCCGGCGATCGTTGCGGGTCATAACGGGACAGGGGAGGCGGAAGTAATGCTCCGCCAGCGCGCGGAGGGGATCGGCCGCTTCGGCATCGACGTCCTCAAGAACCGGCTTCAGACCCGTGCAACTCTCCATGCAGACGACGAGTCCACCACATTGTTCAACCAGTTCCAGAACCCGCTCAGCACCATGCGGTATTGGTACGCCGGTCATTAGTACGCGCACCCGCGACGCCGTTTCGCCATCGGGGCACTTCCGACTGTAGATTTCGAGTGCTCGCTCATATTGCTCCAGGTCGGCGGGAATTGCCGAAATGCTGCTCTTGAAGTCCAATAGTTGCCGGCCAGTCAGCGGCGGGTTGTCGCGCCGCATCAGCGCGGCCAACTCCCGGCGGAGGAATCGCTCGCGATTCATGACCCCTATCGCCTCGCGCAACCGGGCATCGCAGACATCCACCTTGAAACGAATCGCCAGCAATTCGCGAAACTTCCGCAGTTCGCAAACCCAATGTTCCAGGGCATCCGGGTCGTCGACTTTCTGCGGAAGTTCCAGAACGTACATCGGCCGCGATTCGGCCATCCGCTCATACACCTTCTTCTTGCCGTCGCAAGTCGTCTCGCCCACCACCAGGTCGGCCATTTCCAGAAATGGATTGGTCCCTTCGATATGGTAGCCGTAGGTCGATTTGATCAAGGGACAAAGATTGGCGGGCAATTCCTTTTCCGCGGCGGGAATGGTCGCTGCCGAACCGCCGCAGAGGCAGATGGGAACCGCCCCGGCCGCGAGAATCAACTCGCGCGGAGTGTACTCGCAAAGGATGCCGACAATGGGGCGGCCCGCCGCTTTGGCTTCCCTCGCGTACTGAAGGCAGTGCTGGGTCATTTGACCGAACCACGCCAGCGGATCGCCATTCAAATTGCTTGCAGTGCCCAGGCAACCACAGTCGGCTGTCGGTGACTGCGAACCGCAGGTCGGCGTATCACCGTCGCGGGACGCGTTGCACCGATTGCCGGTCATGCGTTCTTCTCCTGTGGTACCGGGCCATGCTTGCGGGCGACAAACAGGCCCTGTGCGATCTTTCCGGCATGGGCCAGTTCTCCCACAAACTTCATTTCTGCGCCCAATTGCTCCAACAACGTCATGTCGTAGCCCACGATTCGCAGTGCATCGTAGGTGAGCTGCCGGTTCAACATATTCAAGTAGAGGTCAACGCAGGGCGCGAACCGGCCCGTGTCCTCGACGCGGAGTACTTCGCATCCGGAATCGACAAGCAGCCTCTGATAACCAGCCATATCCTGGATATTGGGGAACTTCATGAAGGTCAGGAACCGGCGGGCCTCGGCGTCGCTCAGGCCCGGGGGCCCCTCTATCCAGTCCGTGAAGGCGATCGTGCCGCTCGGCTTGACGATCCGGACCGCCTCTGCGATCAGCCGCTTCTTATCGACGACGTAACACCAAGCGTCCTCACCCCAGATGAAATCGGCGCTGGCCGAGGGAAGCCCCGTCTGGCACGCATCGGCCAGCGAGAAAGTGATCCGGTCGGAGAGGCCGGCGGCCTGGCAGCGATGTTCGCCCAGCTTCACTACGGTTTCGGTGACGTCGACGCCGTGCATGCGGGCCACGCCGCGGAGGCGGACAAGCATGCGCATGCCGGCGCCGTTGCAACAACAGAGGTCGATCCCCGACATGCCCGGGGCGATGCCGGCCTTCTCGGCCAGATCCATGGAAGAAACCAGTCCACCGAGGTGGATCTGTTCGCCCATGACGAGTTCCCAGAGCTGCCCCTCGGCACCGCTATAAACGGCCTGCACTTGGTGCAGACCAATGCCATCAATGCGCTTCACGTTTTGCTCCCGGCAACAGATGAATGGATACCGGGACTCGCGGCACCATGCAGAAGCAGTAGGGTGGGCCGAACGCAGTGAGTCCCACCAAGAGTGCAGTCAATTATTCGTATTTCGCACTCAGAACCAGAAGAGCCAAAAGGACAACTATGCGCGCAGAAACCCCTTGAGAATCGGTGACCGTGGACACCACGGCCGGAGCTAGCGCCCTCAGCAACGGGCCGTCGTTTTTGCTTTGTAGATTGCAGCAATTTGGGCTCGTTGGGCTTGGAGGGAGTCGTACCAGTCACGCATCTTTTGGCGATACTCGATCGCCTTGGCTTCGGTGGGGGCACGATAAAAGACGTGCCACTCGCCTTTGTGGTCACTTGGTCGGTTAAAAATGAAGTCGATGAGGAAATCCGCGGCACTCTTAACGCCGCCAAGGATTTCAAAACGGATATCGGCGTGCTGTGTTGCACTGTTTACGTCCGCGGTGCCGACCACGAAGTAGTCGTCCGGCGACTTCTTACCGGCATTGCTTAACTTGAAGGCAATCAGTTTTTCCTCGATCGATTGCGACTTGGCCTTCGCCTGCAAAACCTCGGCTGCCTTCATGGTTTTTGCGCGACCAAACACGCGCCACTCGCGAATCACGCCAGGTGCCTTGCCGAGCGCAAAATCGGCGATGAATTCCGCCGTTTGCTGCACCCCTTCCTTAATCACGAAATCGACGGTCGCATGATGGTTCTGTAAATCGATCGTGCCGACCACGAAAAAGTCTTCGTCAGCCTTGCTGCCGAAGTTCGGCTTGAAGGTGTCGAGATTCTCCTTGATGGTGGCCAAAAGCTTGTCTCGCTCGGCTCCTCCCTTTGGCTCGTTGCCAGGAGGGCGATAGTTAGGGCTGCTTGGATCGTCGCTGCCGGCTTGCTTTGCAGGCGGCTTACCCGATACGCTATTCGAGATCGCCATTCCGATCGCGAAAACGGCCACGGCGAACCAGATTTCCAAACAGATTATGCGGCGAATCAATTTCATTGGCCATCGCTCCTTATTTCAGAGAATCGACCGTCCGAATCCTACCCAATCACAACGACCACCCAGGATAGTCTAACAAACTCATCCCTTGAATACAAGTTATACCGCTCGCCGCCGAGACCGACACTAACCCGAAGCGCAAGCGAGGTTGCTAAGTCGTTACCACGCTTGCGCTTCGGGTTAGTATGTAATCGGATAATCTCGATTGCGAGCGGTATAGGTGTCGTGACGGCAATTACGTACGAGTGTCCTTGGGCTTTGGGCCGTCCTTGTTCAATTCTTCTTCGGTCAATTTTCTGGCGTATTCCTGGGCAACCTTCTGGGTCTCGTAGTCGCTCTGGATCTTCTCAATCTTAATCTTCTTAGGCATGGGAGCCGTGGGATCCGTTTTCTTCAGGTCGTGCCATTCCTTCATCTTGAGTTTGTAGTCATCGGTGGCCCGCTTCTGCTCGTCCTTAAACTGCGATTTGGCGATGGCCTTGTACTCGACTCTATTTTTAGCCTCATTTTCAGTCTTATTTTCGTCGGTTACCTTGATGACAAGATAGGTTTCGGACTTCGGGGCGATGGATTTTTTGGGCGGGTTTGCCGCACTCGCTCCCGATGGTGCAAACAATGAAATAACGAAAATGGAAAGCACGACAGCGAGTAGGAGAAACTTCTTCATGGCAGGGGTTCTCATTACGAAGGATTACGAAACAGACAGACACGAATGTTGGCCACAACCATCGCCAATATTCCTAATCCGTATTCTACGGTAGTTTTTTCGCATAAGCAAGCAAAAACCCAAAGACACAAGTGCCCCCCGCTTCTTAGAACAGAAATCATTCCGTTCTGGCTGCGGAAACCTTCGTCTCAGGCAAATTTTCCTG
>JANXQG010000263.1 GCA_025356915.1 Planctomycetota bacterium
CCCGTTGCGTAACGTGGTGGGGCATGCCCGGTATGACCAATCTCGCTAGTCTTACCATGCCCCCAAAATAGCAGATTCCTCAATCATGTCAATAGTTTAGTCATGTGTCCCCGGAATTCTGCGGCGAGTCGTCGTGCCTCCACACTTCGCTTCGCCAATAGGGGAGTGACGGCCACTCCGGCATCGAGCCAATCTCCGCATCCGCCAACAGCTTTTCCACCGCGCCACAAGGAGGCGGAAGGCGATTCTCGCGGCGCAACCCCCGCCGGCCGCACAAGTTATCGACAGCAAGCATCGCCGCCGGTTGACGGGAAGTGTGCGCGGTACAGCGGCGACGGTTCGGCGGGCACGAGCGCCATGGCAGGGAGGACCGGCTGCGAGTAGGAAGTGTACGTACTATCACTAGAACATGCGCACACTTCCCGTCAACCGGCCCACGACACGACCTGTCGATAACCTGGCCAGCCGGCGGGGGTTGCGCCGCCAGAATCGCCTTCCGCCTCCTTGCGGCGCGGTGGAAAAGCTGTTCGCGGATGCGGAGATTGGCTCGATGCCGGAGTGGCCGTCACTCCCCTATTGGCGAAGCGAAGTGTGGAGGCACGACGACTCACCGCGCCCAGCAGCGGCCGTACCGAGCGAAGCGCGCGGGGGTCGCCCCCACCCCTGCAGCGAAACGGCAGGGGCGGCGTCAAGAAGTCAAAAAACAACCAGTTTTTCTTGACTGGCTGACGATTTGACAACTCAACTCTCCAACCAAATTTTTCGGCCGAGGCAGCCAACTGCCAGGATGAGCATTTCCCCGCCATGGCACCATCCGCTGCGGCTGATCAATTCCGCGTCGCGCTGTGACGACGGGAAACCAAAATCCGATTCTTCGCCAGCCAATATGCGACGAAAGCGGCCGTCGCAAGCGTGAAGACGCCGACGGGGACGATGCGGGTTGCGACGCCTGAGACCACGGCTGTGGAACGTAGAGCGGATGGATCTCGTCAATTTCCGGCATGAACGCCAGCCTAGTACACAATCCTTCCTAAGACCAGAGACCGACTTGGTCTGTTATTCCATCAACTGGCCGGAGGATCTGGATCTGATTCGCGACGACATCAACGCCCTGCCGCCGGGGGTGACGACAATTCTTGGCGGGCGGACCGCGACGGAGAATCCGCGTT
This sequence comes from Planctomycetota bacterium, assembly GCA_025356915.1. Taxonomy (GTDB): domain Bacteria; phylum Planctomycetota; class Planctomycetia; order Pirellulales; family Thermoguttaceae; genus JANXQG01. The sequence goes on from JANXQG010000263.1 coordinate 1,170, forward strand.
ACTGGCTGGAAGCGTGTCCAAACGTGGACGCTGTCGTCTGCGGCGATGGCGAGCAGGCGATTGCCGAAATCGCCGGGGGCCGCCCGTGGTCGGAGATCGCCGGGCTAGCCTACCGGGACCGCGATGGCCAATTGCTCTTCAATCGGCCGCGAGACAACGTCCCATTGGACGACAACCTGATGCCTGCTCGGGAGTTGCGCCGCCATGCCTATTACCTGACTACCAAGGGAGTGAGTACGGGGATCAAGGTTGACCAGATCGCCGGCTCGCGCGGGTGTCCGTTCAATTGCCGGTTTTGCAACTTCGCGATCAACCCCTGGGGTGTGAAACGGTGCTGGGCACCGCGATCGCCCGAGTCGATTGTCCGGGAGATTGAGCAGATCGACGCAGACCTAGTCCTGTTCGTCGATGACGTGTTCACCTTTCAGCCGGACCGCGTGCTCGCAATCTGCGATCTGCTGATCGCAAAGGGAATCCGGAAACACTACATTGTCAACGCCCGACTGGAGATTGCCAAACGCCCGGACGTGCTCCGCAAGATGGAGCAGGCCGGGTTTATCGCCATGCTCGTGGGCGTCGAGTCTACGCAGGACTTGACGCTCAAGTCGATGGGCAAAGGCTTCACTATCGAACAGGTTCGCGAGCGATTCCAAGTGCTCCACAAGTCGAAGATGATCATCAACGCCTATTTCATCGTGGGCAACCTCGGTGAAACCGAGGAGCAGATGCTCTCCACCGCGTCGTTCGCCCGCTCGATCGGCGTCGACTTGATTCACGTCTCCCGCTTGCGCAACGAGCCGTACTCGGGCCTCGGTGACTTGGTTGCGCAGACACCCGGCTACCACATCGACGACGATGGCTTTGTCTATAGCGATGCCTACTCGGCCGAGCATATCGCCGACCTCCGCAAGCAGATCGATCGCCGCTTCCACACTCCGCGGCATGTGGTGCGAGTGCTGCTCAAGCTGATACGGATTATGAATTGGCGAGTGAAGGCCAAGGCCGTGCTAACCATCCCCGTATTCCTCACGCAACTCCTCGCCGCGCAGGTCGTTCGGAAGGTGCGCAAGTGGCTGGGGCTTGAGAAAAAGACTATCGATCGCACCGTCCCTGCCGTCCCTCGGCCCCATTGCCTTTCGGGCCGAAGGCCCAGCGGTTCACTCTGCGAAGGGCGCAGCCCTGGGCCGGATATCGACCGCCGATAATCCATTCAAAAAATCGGTCATTAAGCCTCTCTATTATCCAACATAGCCCAGTGCCAGAAACTTATTGTTTGCAGGGAGGGGACGCAGCTAGTTATTTTCCTATACCACCATACTCGTCAATACCTAGCTGCGGCCCCGTTCCGACTTCAGGAGTT
>JANXQG010000271.1 GCA_025356915.1 Planctomycetota bacterium
CTGACAGCGAACCGGGCAACGTCAGGCTGGAAAGCCTGACCTACTTGATATTCTAACGGGTGGTTGAAGTTTACGCGGTTTTCGCCTATTTAGGCGGCTGTACCGCCATGCCATCAGACTTATTACCCAGATATCGATGTACCGTGGGGTCGATATCATAGTTGATCGGCCGCACTGACAGGTCGCCCATGCAAACATTGAAGGCGATGGCATGAGGGCCGCCAAAACTAAGGCTGGCCGTACTGTCCATGCCACGATTGTCCTGCATGGGCAGAAAAGTAGGCGAATTAGTGCCCGTACTATTACCGGTATATCGCGTGATTTCTGGGTTGTCGCCGATGTAGAGAGTTTTGTTGTCGCCCGCGTCCTGGCCACTGCGATAATCGTCGGATGGAAGGCACTTTTCGCCGACCAGGTAGGTGTTGGTCAGTCCGTCTCGAACGTCGGCTGCCGTAGTCATTGTCAACGCCGCAACAATTCCCGTGGGGGCAAAACTCATCGCCTTGTTGGCGTTCACCACAAGCGAGGAGGAAATAGGAGGGGAACCGGTCGGCGGCCCACAATCAGCATCGGAGCAGTTGCTAGACCAAATTCCCATGTTTCCGGGAGTACTGATTTTGTCACCCCCATTGGCGGCGTAGTCGGTCTTAGCGACCATGTCGGTCCTATTAAAGTTCGCTGAGGCGGAAGCGGTGAAGGGATAAAGGACTTTGGCGCGCCGAGATGGGCAGAGAAAGCCGCCGATCGGCACCTGATTGCGCCGGGCGTGCGCCGCCAATTTCGACGTGGCGTCCGCTCCGATGCCAAGATCGTGTGCTGGGCGTTGCTCCACATACTCCAGGATATTGTAGATCCACCCACCCGGCTGATCTAAACCACTTCCGCGATCGGCATCGCCCACCCAGCCCCAACCCCAGCCACCGGCCGGAAATGTGCCATGTGCGGCTTCGTGTTGCTGCATGGCCGTACCGATTTGCTTGAGATTATTCTTGCAGGTGGTCCTGCGGCCCGCTTCCATGGCCCCCTGCACGGCTGGCAAGAGCAGGCCGATCAGGATGCCGATGATCGAAATCACCACCAGTAATTCCACCAGGGTGAAGCCGCGACGCGAGATGGTTGTTGAAGAATTCATGAAAATACTCTGCCGAAGGAGAAAATCCAAAACATCACATTCCCCAAACCCCACCGTCAGAGGCTGGGATGAACCTATATTGAGTTTCGCTGGTTTTGGGCAAGTTGTCAAGCTGCATATCAGCTCATATCAGCTCATATCAGCTCTGCATATCAGCTCAGTTGGCCTTGGTCAACCATGCGAATGTTGGTAGACTCCGCGAAATCCGGCTCTTCCAGCTAGACTTAGGCAATTATTCGCATTTCGCACCTATACCGCTCGCGGTCGAGATTGTCCGATTACATACTAACCCGAAGCGCAAACGAGGCAACGACTTAACAACCTCGCTTGCGGTTTGGGTTAGTGTCGGTCTCGACCGCGAGCGGTATGGAACCGGAAGAGTACGAAATCTCGGGTTCAGGACATCATTCTCAAAGCTTGCATGTCGCAGGAGCAGTGGCCGTGGTCATCATCGACAGTGACTCCCGAGCGATCGGTTTCAGCTTAAGGACGGGATACTATCTGGCTCATTGTAGCTTGGCAGCCTATGGCGGAGCCGGCGATTGGCCGGAGACCCTTGCCCTGGGCGATTCGATCCGCACGTTTGAGTGCGACGAATTCCATGGATTTGTCGCCGCGCAGAGGAACATGGTGATCGTCGCCTTTCGCGGCACCGAGTCGGTTGGCAATGCCCTGACCGACGCCGAAACGGCCCTGATTCGCCACGACGTTTTCCCCGGTTTGGTCCATCTCGGTTTTTCCCATGCGGCCGACGCCGTTTATCCTACGGTTCGCTGCCTGCTGACTACCCTGAGCCGCGAATTACCGATCTGGGTCACGGGCCACAGTCTCGGTGGTGCCATGGCCACGCTCGTCGCCCATCGGTTGGCGGCCGAAGGTTTTCCCGTCCGCGCAGTTTATAGCTACGGTTCGCCTCGCGCCGGCGACCGAAATTTCCGCAACGCCTATCGTCTTCCCAACTACCGTTTCGTGAATGATAACGATCTGGTCCCACACCTGCCCTTGCGGTGGTGTTATCATCATGTTGGACTCTTGAAGCTGCTCACACGCGATGGCGAATTGCTAGAACAATACAGCGATTGGAAAGACAAGAAGCGAGAACACATTAAGCACGCCAAGCAAGTGCAGCGAGCCCACCGCCATGTGGAAGATCCACCTTTGAACCTGGGTGAATTCGATTGGCTGGCCGATCACTATCTCGACGGCTATTTGGCCGGCATTGCCCGCCTCCTGCCACGAGTTCCGCAGAGGCGACTTCCTGAACATGCCGACGTCAAACCGGACGCGATGCCATTGCACCGCCTAGACAAGCCCATTGAGCCGATCGTTCGCCGGCCGAAGATGCTCGATGTGCCGAAGCAGCCCATCCCAGCAATCACGCAAAGCGATTTGGCAGCGGCATTCTTCAAGCAGCCGCATCGCAGGTCCTAGGGCAGCGGGAGCCAGTTCGGGCGTTCCTTGGATGGCAGCACAGCCAAACGGTTGGTCCAATAGGAGTTCAGCTCGACAAGAACCTCCTGTCGAAGTTGCGCGGCGTCCTTTGGTGCCCCGGCGGCGGTAGCCACAACCCAAGGAATATCGATATTCTCGATCCACATCGACCAGTCAAGGAAAGTCTTGCTTCCTAACCAAACACGCTCGGTCTCCGACCAAAGTGCCTTGACTTGAACTGCCCGGCCGCTGAATCGGAAGCACACATCAACCGCGAATCGAACGGCCTGCTTCAAGGAATACCGCTGTGCGCGACGACGGATCGATCGCTGACGGTAGGTTGTGATGCGTGGAAGCCGCGGAACAGATTGGAACGCTATCATACGGTCCTCTTGGGTTTTCATGCTGTAATTCGTGACGGATGGCAGTCGGCCACGGAGTCGCTATACCGCAGTCGCGCGTGCCTTGGGTTGTTTTTTCAGCTAGGCATCCACGACCGCTGCTACTGCTTCTTGGGGCGAATGGTCAATGTCCAAACCAATGTCCAAACCAATGCCAGGGGAACTCTCCGTTACGTCCTGACCCCCTTTGCGCTTTTGGCGGCGATCTCGCTTTGCTTCGGCCTTTTGCCTTTTCAATGTCTCACGCTGACGTTTGGCGTACGTGTTACCGTCTTTGGCCATACCGGATCCTCCACTTGGTTCAAAAAGACAACCACGGCCGAGGCTTCGCTACAGCCCACGATCCAGAAAGAACATACGCTTCCGCAACCGGAACACCTAGTGTGGCAACTCGGTTTATGTGAACAAGATCAAGCGGATCAGCCACAATCCAAGAAGCATCCACAGCAGGCCGCCAGAATGCGACTCGGAGTGAAGAATTTGGAGGGAAGCTGAGGAGCAGTCAATCCTCTGCCCCGCGTTAGTAGCATTATACCACAATCGTACCCCGAGGGGAACCCCAGCGCAAATTCCGGAGCATCACTAGCCCGCAATCAGTGATTTATTTAGATCCTAAATCCTTTTTCTCGACAAAACGTAGCGAATGAACTAACCGCTCATCGGCTCGGCCGAATGGTTCCAGCCATTTTTCCTCGACCCGAAAAGCAAACATCACCTGCCTGCCCTCGGGATCAGAAACAAGGTAATAGAACCAGCCTACGGGAACCGCGTTGTCCTTGCCTTTCGCCTTCACTCGAAGAATTCGCAAGTGGGCTGGAGTCTCCGCCTCGGAAAGTTCCGAAAATTCAGCCAAATTCGTGCCCAATAATTTCTGCACGATACCCTGGAATTGCTCGAGGGAAGGTAGATTGGGCACGCTGACCTGCGGCTGCGGAGAAATTTTGCACAGTCCGATGTCGTGGCCGCGATGCAGACGGTGGAACTCATCCTGGTCGCGGGTCCGGTCAATCAGGAACCATGAACGATCGTGAGTCAACTGGCATCCACCTTGACTTTGCAGATACCGCACCAACGTCAGTTCGTCAGTCGGCTTTAAGCTGAGATTGGCCAGCGCAGCATCGCTCAGCTTCTCCGAGGTCTCCAGTTGGGTGATTTTTGTCTGCACCAGGACGGTGGCGTCGAGGCCATCCTCGACCACCCCAATATCGCGGTTTTGCTTCAATCGCATGGCGAACCAGTCGATGCGGCCGGTTCGGCGATCGAAGCGGCACTTGGCCTTCAGACTTATCTGGTTGCTAGCCCCGAAGAGTTTACCTTCCACCTGGCCAACCAGTTCAAACCGTGCAAACTCAGGCGTCACCTCGTTGAGCACCATCTGCACCGAATTCGACGTGATTTCCTCCAACCCCAGGAGTAGAGCGGTCGTATCATCCGAAATTCTCCATGGCGAGCCGATCTTCGTCGGCTTGCCGGGCAATAACTGGTCCAAGCATAGGCTTTCACCAACTGCGGTCACCAGTTCCAATTCATCCATGCTGAAAGGCCCCCTAGGGGAGAATAGAGTCGACTTTCCCCCAACAATTTCCACGCCAACTATTTGGCTCTCCGGCCGTAGGGTGGGGGTTTGTGCAACCGTTCCTTTTCTGAGAGTGGCCGAAGCTTTGTGGTAGTAGCGAACCCCCCGTAACATCTTCTCCGTCGCAGTTGGCATTTGTAGCGTCTTTTCGTCATAGTCACGACGGCAGGTAAGGCCGACCTCCAGCCGCTCAGGTTTTTCGCCGGTATCAGACTTTACCAGGACATCGCCGCTGGCTTCCAGCAGGACATTAACATGGTCGGTTTGGCCAACCTGCCGCTGACTTGTGAAGGTGTAGGTTTCGGTGTCGTCAGGGGCTGCAAGGAGAGGGGAAAGTCGTGCTATCGTCGCACAAATAATCATCATACAATAAAGAATGTATTTCATGGCCTGCCAATCCAATCTGGTAATGGATACCATCGGGTTTTTGGTATCCGTCTATAATAATTCTGCGTTTTTGTGGTGCGGCCGTCCTGGCTGCATGAGCAGGCGAGAAGCCTGCACCACAAGTTGTTTTTGACAGATGCTTAGTCGGTAGATCGACCTGAATTGTCGATCAAGTTGAAACCATCAGGTAGCAGATTTCGATCGGTAGCCCAAATTTAGCGATGATGGGGGAGTTTGTCCAGTAAAAATTTATCAGGAAAAACCTTAGGGCCATTTGAGGTTCTCCTCGCTATGCAAGTACTCAAGGAAAGGCTAAAATATTTTTTTACGCATGAAAGCATGGAAATATTTTAGCCAGCCTATTGCAACCTTTAGACAAACAGTGTAGTCTGGAGCATAAGGGTTTCCAGGTAAGAACTTAGAATCGATCCAGCACCGGAAACAATCTTCACTCCCTTGCGTTTTGATAGGTGAAAAACAACCAAGCAAGCGAACCTTGGACACTTTGGAACGTATACAGTATTCGGTCCCTCTCCAGATTTCACCGGAAAGACCGTTTGCTGTTAAAAGGATGATAAGATGCACACCGAGTATCGAATCTCTGCGATGCGGGAGCTTCGGGATCAGCAAGTGCGTTTTGCTCCCCGAGAGAAGAAGCTCGAACAGGTCGCTGCGGCTGAAAAACTCTTGGCCGAGGTTGAGCCTGACCGGATCTATACTTACGAATATCTCTGCTATCGAATCACCCGTTTTCGACCCGAGGCTCATTGTGACGTGACCTTTGCCGGGCGCGCGGCCAAGCACGATCTGGGGTTGTTTGTTGAAGATTTATCTGGTGCCGCCAATGTGACCGCCGATTCGGCTGGCGAGCGGGTGGTCACGATCGAGGAGCTTGCTAGGCGTTTTAATGTCTCGACGAAAACCATTTCTCGCTGGCGTCGATTGGGTCTGATCAGTCGCCGATTCGTGATGGATGGCCGCAAGCGGGTCGGTTTCCTTGAAAGTTCGGTCGACCGGTTTGTTGCCCAGAATTCCGATAAGATCCGTCGCGGATCGCAGTTTAGCCAGCTCAACGAGTCCGAGCGAACGATGATCATCGAGCGAGCGCGACGTCTGGCTCAGGCGGGAGGTTCGCCGGCCGAAATCGTTCGCCGCATTGCTCGTAAGACCGGTCGCAGTCCCGAGACGGTCCGCTATCTGCTCAAGCAATTCGACCAGGAAAACGCGGATCAGGCCGTTTTCTCCGAGAATCGCGGCCCCTTTCGCCTGGAATCCAAGCAAAAGATCTACTTTCAGTTTCATCGTGGTGAGTCGGCTGAGTCGCTTGCAAAACGCTTTTTCCGTACGCGGGCCAGTATCTACCGCATCATCGCCGAGGTGAGGGCCGAGCGGATTGCCGCATTGCCTTTGGATTACATTCCCAACGACGATTTTACCAAGGCTTTGCGGGTGCCTAAGCGAGAGAAGCAAATTCTCATGCCGATGCCAGCCAATGAAGAGCCGATCAAGAAGGCTCGGCTTCCCTCCGGCCTGCCTCTCTATTTGGCCAGTCTGTATGAAGTGCCATTGCTCAGTCGCAACCAGGAGGCCCATCTGTTCCGGAAGATGAACTTCCTGAAGTATAAGGCATTCAAGCTGCGAGAGGAACTCGACGCCAGCCAGCCTAGGTCCACGCTCATGGATCAAATCGAAGAGATTTATGAAGAGGCGGTGGCCACGAAGAACCAGATCATTCGTGCAAATCTCCGGCTCGTTGTCTCGATTTCTAAACGGCACGTAGGCCAGGTGGAAAACTTCTTCGAGTTGGTCAGCGATGGCAACATTTCACTGATGAGAGCTGTGGAAAAATTCGACTACGCCCGTGGTTTCAAGTTCAGTACCTACGCAAGCTGGGCAATTATGAAAAATTTTGCTCGGACGATCCCGGATGAACTTCGATACCACGACAGATTTCGCAGTAGTCAAGAGGAGATGTTCACAAGCACCCAGGATGGTCGTAGCGACCAGCTTGAACTAGAGTCGTCGCAATCGCAGCGAGAGTGGCAGGTGGAAAAGATTTTGGGGCGGCTTGACGAGCGAGAGCAGAAGATTATCATTAGTCGTTTCGGCCTGCAACGGGGGCAGGAGCCCCTTACGCTGAAGGAGGTTGGGGCCGAATTGGGGGTGACGAAGGAGCGAATCCGCCAAATTGAGGCCCGCGCCTTGAGTAAACTACGTAAAGCGGTCGAAGAGGATAAGATCGACTCCCATGTATAGCCCACTTCGGGGGGGCTTATTGGATTTTGAGTGGCTGCGGGACGAAATTAAAAGAATTGACTTTTTTGGTCAGTACACGCCTTGTATTGCATTGGAGTGTCGTTATACTAGTAGATTCGCGTGTCGGGTCGGCCAGCTAGCGTAGCTCAACCGGCAGAGCAGCGGTTTTGTAAACCGCAGGTTGTGGGTTCAAGTCCCTCCGCTAGCTCGTAAGGAATCGGCTTTTGGTTAGGTGGTTGCGTGAGCGGGGCCCCGTTTAGAAGATAAAAGTGTACGCAAGGGCAGGTCACGGGCGGTAAAAGTTTGTCGATCCTAAAAAAGTAAGGTCACGGAGGCAATCCCAGCGGGGAGCAAGAAATCGAAGCCGGAGGGTTTCCCGAGTGGCCAAAGGGGTCAGACTGTAAATCTGATGGCAACGCCTTCGAAGGTTCGAATCCTTCACCCTCCATTAAATTGAATAGAAGAGTAGTATCGAGCTTTGCTGAAGAGAAGGGCTCCGCCGAATTGTAGAAAAGACAAGGTTCGCGGGTGTAGCTCAATGGTAGAGCTGTAGCCTTCCAAGCTACTTACGTGGGTTCGATTCCCATCACCCGCTTGGTTGGCTTGGATAAGATAGAAGGTCTGTTTAGGTAGAAGGATATTTGATCGGCGACATTAGGCTGCTGTAGCTCAGTCGGTAGAGCGCGTCCTTGGTAAGGACGAGGTCAAGGGTTCAAATCCCCTCAGCAGCTCTCGGTCAGCCGGATGCGTAATGGCCGTTTGTATGAATCGGGGAGGGGACAATGTCGATCCCGAACCAAGGAAATTCGGTCTAACAAGTTCATCGTTACTCGCTTGTGATTGCAGGGAGATAGAATGGCGAAGGAAGTATTCCAACGTAAGAAACCTCACGTCAACGTCGGCACCATTGGCCACATTGACCACGGCAAAACCACGCTAACCGGCGCGATCCTGGCGACTCAGGCCGGCAAAGGGTTGGCTAAGTTCAAGTCCTACGCAGATATTGCCAAGGGCGGTACGGTCCGCGACGCGACCAAGACGGTGACCATCGCCGTCTCGCACGTCGAGTACGAGACCGAGAAGCGTCACTACGCTCACATCGACTGCCCAGGGCACGCCGACTTCATCAAGAACATGATCACCGGTGCCGCCCAGATGGACGGTGCGATTCTGGTGGTCTCCGCGGCCGACGGCCCCATGCCGCAAACCCGCGAGCACGTCTTGTTGGCTCGTCAGGTGAACGTGCCCGCCTTGGTCGTGTTCCTTAATAAGATCGACTTGGTCGATGATCCCGAATTGCTCGAATTGGTCGAGTTGGAACTCCGCGAATTGCTGTCGAACAACGGCTTCCCGGGCGACGACATTCCGATCACCCGCGGCAGTTCCTTGCCGGCGTACAACAATCCCACGGATCCGGTTGCCACAAAGTGCATCGGTGATCTGTTGGACACGATTGACGCCTACATTCCCGAGCCGCCGCGTGAAATTGACAAGCCATTCCTGATGGCTATCGAAGACGTATTCTCGATCGAAGGCCGCGGAACGGTGGCCACCGGTCGTATCGAGCGCGGCGTCGTCAAGGTCGGCGACGAAGTCGCGATCGTCGGCTTTGCTCCCGAGGCTCGCAAGACAATCTGTACCGGCGTGGAAATGTTCAACAAGCAGCTCGATCAAGGGATGGCCGGCGACAATGTTGGTTGCCTGCTCCGTAGCATTAAGCGCGAAGAAATTGAGCGCGGCCAGGTATTGGCCAAGCCCGGTTCAATCACGCCGCACACGCAGTTCGAGGCTGAAGTCTATGTCCTGTCCAAGGAAGAAGGTGGCCGGCATACCCCGTTCTTTAACGGGTATCGTCCACAGTTCTACTTCCGCACAACCGACGTGACCGGCTCAGCAAAGTTGTTGGGAGATGCGGAAATGTGCATGCCTGGCGACAACGTCAGGTTGGAAGTCGAGTTAATCGCGCCCATCGCGCTAGACGTCAATGTGCGTTTTGCAATCCGCGAGGGTGGCCGCACGGTCGGTTCCGGCGTCGTGACAAAGGTGATCAAGTAAGCAACCCGTTTACATTGCCGAAGCATGGTCTTGGCTGTCGCATGAGCCGTTAGGTTTGTCGGTAGTAGCAAGGTTTCAGGTGACGGCGAACAGGGACGTAGCTCAATTGGCAGAGCATTCGCCTCCAAAGCGAAGGGTTGCGAGTTCGATTCCCGCCGTCCCTGCAATTATATAAGGTCCAAAGCGGTGAGCACAATTATAGAAGAGTTTCTGCGGGTTGGCGTTTACAAACGAAGCCAAGGTCGGATTGTCCGGCAGGTGACGTTTGCTGCAATGGCGTTGACTTTGCTTATCGGTCTGTGGAAGCTTGTATGGATGTTGCGTGGATTTGGAGAGGGTTATTCAACGTGGTTCTGCTATGGACTTCCGGGAGTGCTAGCCGTCGTTGGTTTGTGGGCCGTGTATCGTAGCGTCAACTTGCCTGCCTTCGCCGACTTCCTGATCGCCGTGGAAGCCGAGATGAACAAGGTTTCTTGGCCTTCGCGGGGTGAATTGATTCGCTGGTCGGTGGTTGTGATCTTGATGATTTTTTCGATCGGCCTTTTATTGGCGGCCTTCGACGTTTTTTGGATTTGGTTCTTCAAGCTAATTGGTGTGTACTCCGCCTGAGCAGTATCACGTGGACCCGAATTGGTTTTTTTGGCAGAGGTTGAACCGTCGTGACAGAACAGACCGGACAGAACCCTGAAGTCCTGCTGGATCCACTCGCGGTGTACGCGGGGGCTGAACCACAGCCGGACGTTGCGCCCGTCATGCCGCAGCAGGATCCGGAACAGACGGCGATTGTTGAAGAGGCTGCTTTACCGGAATCCCTTCCGGAAGTGGACTCGGAAGAGTTAATTGTGCGTGTCAAGACCAAGGAGCGTGTTCGTCCGAAGGCTGGGGCGACTAAATCGCGAAAAGCAACCGTGGTTGCACCCGCGAGTGTGGCGGATGTTCCAAAGTCCGAAAATATGAATTGGTACATTCTCAAAGTTCAGAGCAACCGCGAGGAATCCATCCGCGAAGGAATGTTGCGTCGAGTTTCGATTCAAGGTCTCGATCGATATTTTGGCGAAGTCATAGTCCCCACGGAGAAGGTTACGGAATTTAAGGGCGGCAAGAAGCGAGTCATCAAGCGGAAGCTTTATCCCGGTTACATTGTCATCCACATGGAGATTAACGAGGACACATGGTTCCTGGTGCGTGAGACGCCGGGAATCGGTGATTTCACGGGTGCTTCCGGCGTGCCCACGCCCATGTTGTCGCACGAGGTCGAGCGGATTATCGCGAAACAGGAAGAAAAGAGCGAAAAGGCCCCCGATTTGAAGATCCCCTTCATCAAGGGCGATCGCGTGAAGGTCATCGAAGGAAATTTCGAGAACTTCGATGGTGAAGTGGATGCGATCGACAAGACCAATGGCCGGGTGACGGTGATGATCACGATTTTCAATCGAACCACGCCCGTTGAGTTTGAATACTGGCAAGTCGAGTCGGTTTGACGGAGTTTCCTTTTTCAGCCGAAATCTGACAACTGACAACTGACAACTAACAAGTGAAGTAACATGGCGAAAAAACTCGCAGCCGAAGTAAAGTTCCAGGTTCCCGGAGGTCAAGCTACCCCGGCGCCTCCAGTCGGCACGGCCTTGGGTAAGTATGGTATTAATCTGGGGCAGTTTGTGTCGCAGTTTAACGACCGTACCCGCGAGGCTGGCGGCATGCCGATCCCCGTGGTGGTGAAGGTCTATAGCGACCGTTCGTTTGAGTTCGTGACGAAGAGCCCGCCGGCGGCCGCGTTACTGAAGAAGGCTGCGGGTATTGCTAAAGGTTCGGGCGTTCCTAACAAGGAAAAGGTCGGCAAGGTCACCTGGACTCAGGTCGACGAGATTATCAAGTTGAAGCAGAACGACATCGGTTCTGCCAGCCCCGAGGCAGCCCGCCGGCTAGTCGCTGGCACGGCTCGCAGCATGGGGTTGGAAGTGATTGACTAATGAATGAAGTTGTTGGTTCTCAGTTGTCTGCAAGGGATGCGGAAGAAAACAACTGATAACTACTTATTATCCTCTAAAGTAGGAGGCGATACGTTCGCCGCAGGACTACCGGAGAAACAAGCGAATGCCAAGAGTAGCGAAACGTATGAAGGCCATGCGGGCCAAGTTGCCGGCGCGATCAACGCCGCCGATGCCGCTTCCCGAGGCTATTAATCTGTTGAAGACATTCAACACCACCAAATTCGACCAGACGGTTGAAGTCGTGATGCGATTGGGAGTCGATCCCAAGCAAGCCGATCAATTGGTCCGCGGTTCGATTGTGTTGCCAAACGGTATCGGCAAGACGCTCCGAGTAATCGTCTTTGCCAAGGGCGATAAGGTCGAAGAAGCCAAGGCTGCCGGCGCCGATGAAGTCGGCGGTCCGGAATTGGCCGAGAAAATCAAGGGCGGTTGGACGGACTTCGACGTCTGCATCGCTGCCCCAGACATGATGGGTGTTGTCGGTCCATTAGGCAAGGTTTTAGGTCCTCGTGGGCTGATGCCATCGCCTCGTGCCGGCACGGTGACGCCCGACGTCGCTAAGGTAATCAAAGAATATAAGGCTGGTAAGGTAGAGTTCCGCTGTGATTCGGGTGGCAATGTCCACGCGGTGGTCGGCAAGCTGAGTTTTGAGGCCCAGAAACTCGTGGAAAACATTTCGGCTTTTGTTAACTTTGTCCTGCACATCAAGCCGGCTGCGGTCAAAGGTCAGTACGTTAAGGGAATTGCCATCAAGGGGACGATGAGCCCCGCTTTGAGGATCCAAGCGACGTAGGGAAATGAACCATCGTCGGGAAAATGGCCTTTCGTGGCTACACGTCGGGAAACGGGATTGGTTTCTCATTTTCGACGGCGGTGCGCTTGACAGGTCTTTCGGGGAAGTAGTTTCAGTCGCAACAAATCAACGAGGCGCAGTAAAATAACGAGGCGCAAGGCATGAGTAAGTACGTCAAAAATTTGGTATCGGATGACATAAAAAAACGCTTGCAGAGCGTCAATGATGCTTTGCTAGTGAACATGGTTGGCATGAACTCCTCCTCCTCCTATACGTTGCGGAAGGAATTGCGTGCCAAGAAAATCAACATCCTTGTGGTGAAAAACAGTATGGCCGCACGGGCCACCGCTGGCACTCCCCTTGCGAGATTATTTGACGGTGTCGGCGGATCGGCCGCAATCTGTTGGGGTAGCGAGGACATCGTGGCCCTGGCCAAGTCGATCACCGACATTCTAAAGAGCGATAAATTTCCTGCGTTCCAGCCGCGCGGGGGCGTCATGGATGGCGAACAGATTTCGGCCGATCAGGTCGCCGAGGTCGCAAAGTGGCCAAGTCGGACGGAACAACTGAGTCTCTTGCTCGGCCAGATCCTCTCGGTCGGTTCGCGGTTGAACGGCCAGTTGATCGCCATCGGGGGGGCGTTGGCCAGCCAGATTGCCGAGATGGCCAAGGGCGGCGAAGAAGAAGCTGCCACACCCGAGGATGCGGCCTCTACGGACGTAGCCTCCGGTTCGGAGGGCGTGCCCCTCGCAGAAGCATCTCCAGCGGAAGAGATTCCCGCCGCGTGAGAAGATATAGTTGCCGGTTGCCAGTTGTCGGTTGTCAGTGTATGCGGAACCGACAACCGACAACCGACAACTTTTTAATCAGAACTAACCCATTTCAAACCTCAAGTTTAGAATCGTGTTGGCGGCCGGTTCCAGTCGGTTCCGTGCCGCAACGCAAAAGTGAGAAAGGATCGAATAGCGATGTCGACTGCTGAAGCTACCCGTGAATACTCCCAGGCCGCCAAGGACCTAGGCGATAAGATTGTCGCCTTGACCCTCAAGGAGGCCAAGGAGCTGAGCGATTACCTAGAAAATGTCCACGGCATTAAGCCTGCGGCCGGTGGTGCCGTGATGATGGCTGCGGCTCCTGGCGATGCCGGCCCTGCTAAGGTGGCTGAGGTGCAGACCGAGTTCGACGTGGTGATCGAAAGCTATGAAGCGACCAAGAAGATTGGAATCATCAAGGTCGTGCGGGCTGTCACCAGTCTAGGCCTGAAGGAAGCCAAGGATCTTGTCGAAGCCGCTCCCACCAAGGTCAAAGAAGGCCTCTCGAAAGACGATGCCGAGAAGCTCAAGAAGGAACTGGAAGAAGCCGGCGCGAAGATTGTTATCAAGTAGTGCGCGGTTTCATGCTGCATCGCCATGGAGTCGATGACCATGGACCCCTCTCAAATCGGAGGGAAATGTATTGCATGGACAGTGTTGTATTCGTTGCTTTCCCATACCCCCCGGGGCCAAGACAGCGGCGCGGCAGTGTTGCGCCGCGTCGCTGGGCTGTTTCCCACCGGCCTGCCGGGATTCCTTTGCTTTTCTCAGAGGTGAGTGCCCATGGCGACTTCCGCCCAACGACGTATTCTACCTAAGGAAATTCGTCGATTCGGCAGTCAGCGAGCCCCACATGGGATTCCTGATCTGACCCAGATTCAAACTCGTGGCTACCATGCCTTCCTGCAACAGGAAGTTCCCTGGCAGAATCGCAACGACCAGGGGATCGAGGGCGTGCTGCGCGAAATTTTTCCGGTGGAGAGCTACGACAAGACACTCCGCCTGGAGTACCTCCGCTACGAATTGGGGAAACCCCGTTACGAGCCGGACGAGTGCCGCCAACTCCGCTTGACCTACGGCCGGCCGTTCAAGGTCTGGCTCAAGCTCACCAAGGAGCAACCGGTCGAGGAAGAGGTCTACCTGGGCGATATCCCCGTTATGCTTGGTGGCGGCGAGTTCATCATCAACGGTGCCGAGCGAGTCGTGGTGAACCAACTCCATCGTAGCCCCGGTGTCGATTTCGTGATGAAACTGGAAGGCACCAGTGATCGCCGCTTGCACAGTTGCCGTATTATTCCCGAACGTGGTAGCTGGATCGAGCTGAATGTCACCCGTAAGGAAAGCCTGACGGTTCGCATCGACCAGAGCGGCAAGTTCTCGATCATGACCTTGCTGCGGGCCATGGATCCGAAGTATGGTGAAAATGAGGCATTGCTACGGGTTTTCTACGAGACCGAGAACGTGAAGGTTGTTGACGGCCGTAGCGTCCCAAAAATTGAAGGCAAGCTGGCTGTGGGCGATGTCATCTATCCGGCATCCAGTTCCCATGCCGGTGAAGTGCTTGTCGAAAGCGGTCAAAAGATCACGAAGAACGTCGCGGAGACGATTTGTACCTCGGGTCTGATCGAGATCGAGGTCATGGCCGACCCGAAAAACCCGCTGCTGCTGAACTC
>JANXQG010000287.1 GCA_025356915.1 Planctomycetota bacterium
CAGGGCCATTCAAGGATCGCGTGGCATCGCGTGCAGCAACGATCCCACTCATCAGGATTCCAAGTCGGGCTCGGGTCGACATCGTTGAGGTTGTCTGCACACATCTGTTCCTTTCCGGTACACCCAGGAGTGGCGCAAGTCTCTGCGGTCTCGGAACCCCTGTCGACCGTAAGCCGCTCCACCTCTGCCTCTGATACCCGAAGGGCCACTTCGAGGCGATACACAGACTTCCACGGGCCGCAAAAACAGGGATGCGCCGGAAATTGAACGTCCCATCCGCACTCCTCACACTTGTGTCCCTCAGGATATCGCATCAAGCCCCTATTTTACGAAATTCGCGCACGATGTCCATGAAATCATCCAGCTCGGCTACGCGGTCTTCATCCCCTTCCAGGTACGCGTCGATCGCACGAAGCGCCCTGTGTCCGAGGCGGGTCAGGTGCTCGGTAGTACAGGTGTCGTCATGCTGGTAGCCGCCGTAACCAGTGTAGAACTGCGCGGCGCAGGCACCGCAGCTGAGGTCCAAGCCGAAATTGCGGCCAGCAATGATCAACTCCGCGTGTGTGAGCCCGCACGGCTGGTCGGCCCCAGTCTTACTAAGAAGCGGTTTCATGTTGTCCATGCCGATACTTTGTGTAGAGCCACGTTAGCTGTCAATGTTTGACTGGATCCATTCTACCGATTCTTCTTCGGGATCGGCCCATTACCCGGGATCCACTGGCGAAGATCTTCGACGCTGTACCAGCCACAGTTGTTGTGCTGCTGGTTACACGGGCGCAGCCAGAAGCGCAGCACCTTCTTACCCTCCGTGTTCGTCTGGTAATTGGGACGGAGGTCGAAGTAAGCGAGGCCAGCCTCCCTAAGTTCCTCGTAGATGCCGGTGGCCTTTCCGGCCTGAGCGACATCGTGGGACTCCCGCTCCTCCGTGACCGTTGGCTGCGGTCACGGAGGTTTGGGCGGCGAGTACATGTCCACCGGGGACCACAGGATTCACCCTGCTTCGGGTATCACGTGCGCACCACATCCGGAGCCGGACGGATGTGGTGGTGGGACATGAACACACAGGACCATGGATAATCCGCATGCGGGAACCCACTCGCAGTTTTTACCTCTACGATCCACATATCCACGATGCCCCCTTCGGCACCACGGCCCCTGATGACGCCGGTGCCCATGATGGTGCCGTCGATGTTGAACAGCACCTCTTGCCCCTCGTAGTACACGAGTTTTTCGTTACCAACTACGTCAATGCTCATCGTATTCTCCTTCGAAATCGGTGTCGTGTCGTTACCAACGAGATTACTGATCTTGAATTCAGGCTTGTGTCCGGTTCTCATAGTTTCATACTAAGGGTGCTGTTCGACGATGTCAACCGCTAAAATCGTCTCTTGACAGGACTGTGTGGCGACCTACCATGATGGTACCAAGAGTTGGTTCGCCAATAGTGAACAGGAGAAAGACCACATGACAGCAGAAGAAATGGAGAAAGACCATGTGCGCGCTGGTGAACGCCTCGGAGGCCCTGCTGGAGGCAGCGGAACGCCAGATCGAGGGGACCACGGAACTGGCAAAGCTACGCGAGGAAGTTCAGGACCTCCGGGAAGAAGTACGCCTCCTGTCGAAGACGGCTGACACATGAGTGGGCCCGCCATCCGCATCACGTACGTGCGTGGTACCCTCCCTGTGCATCAACGAGTACCGCGTACACGGACCAAAACCGTGGGGAGGTGGGATGATCATCGACGAATGGTCGATCCCCTACGCGGACCTCAAAGAGGCCCTCAAGGGTCTCGTGACCACCAAACTAGTGAAACGCCTAAGGAGCACGGATGCAACGTATCGGTAAGATGAGGAAGAACCTCGAAACCAACCTTCGACGACTCGATGGCCTGGCAGGACCAGCGGGTGACCAACCACCCAGCAAAGAGTGGGTCGAGATGTTCAACTACTGCCTCAATCTCGATCGCGTCATCGAGCAGGTCGAAAATCGTACACGACGTTGACGATTTATCTCCTACAGAAAGTACAAGCAGTGTAAACTGTATGTAGCCCTCCCGGCATGGGAGGAATCAAACCTGTACCCCAAGGAGTACGGCAGTGATCTGTCGTACATATCATCTGGCCGCCCCACGGTAGCGGATACTCCCCATGATCCAGCTGGGGGAACCGGCAGTTCACTGCCCCAGTTCTACAAATAGCCGTGCGTGGTCAACTTCGTCTGAGTGGCACCAAGTGACTCATCAGCCCTAAAGGCGTGACTGGGAACAAGATCGACAGCTCAGGCCTAGGTCCTCCCCGCCCAGCACGAGTCTTACTGGCAGCAGCCCCCGTGATTGTCGTCTATGTAGGGGACGACCATACCCACCGTCACGCGCGCTCAGTAGAGGACCTGGACACGTAGAACCACCAAGTACCCCGAGGCTCACAGATGCGGAGCTAGGAAGTACCAAGGGTTCATCAGTAGAGGTTGTGCCAGGAACACAGTGGATGATGTCAAACCACATCAACCACCAGGTGCTCCACTGAAACAGGTACTACTTCTGGTTTACTGAGGCTGGTATACCCCGCAGCCCCTTAAAGGGTGGGGTTTGACCAGAAATCCAGTGGTGAACTTTGATGGATGATTTTTCATCTTTTTAACTGAGGGGACTGTAAATAGATCCCCAGAGGTCACGATGGCTACAAAGACTCAGTTGGAACTGGCGAAAGAGATTCTGGTAATCGTTGCACCCAGGCTTTACAATAGTAGTAGTAGCGTCGCGTTTGGGAAAAACAGTGAGAAACAAGCGATGCTGCGCATCGAGGTGGACAGACAGGCTTGGGAGACCTTCGCCAAGGTGGCCTGTAACCTCCCGGGCGAGGGGCTCCAAAGCCTAGACAATGGACCTGTGGATGGAATCGACGAATCCTTGTTCGAGGACGAGAAGGACATCAGCAGCATCAGCAGCTTGGGTGAGGACGAGAAGGACATCAGCAACTTGCGCAAGGACGACCCCTTTACGGACGCACTGGACGCACTGGACGAACTGGACGAACTGGCCATGAGAAATCCAGAGCTTGCATCTGCGGTGACCAAAGCCAAAGCTGCCATGGTGGAGGACGAAGCCTTGAGCAAGAACAAGGACGACCTCCGCAGATCAGAGCTTAGGTACTTGGCGGCCCGTGCGGAGGCGCGCAAGGAAGATGCGCAGACGCATCTCCACCTCAAGCAGAGGGAAGCGGAGCGCACCACAGTGGAACTCCAGATGGCCACGAAGGCTTGCGAAGCGGCTGATGCGAATGACGCAGCCGTGAAACTCTTACTATTACAACTCAAACAACTCAAGAAGGTTGCCTTCTGAACGTCTGGCACATCATCAACATCGACACAATCAACCTGAGGGAATCCAACATGACAAAGACCAAGACCACCGCTATCAAGTCCCCCGCCAAGTTCGCCTACATCCCCGTAGGGGCCCGTCTCATCGTTCGCCGCGTCGAGGCCCAGGATATCAGTAAGGGCGGCATCTTCATCCCTCCTACGGCTCAGGAAACCCCCTCGGAGGGCGAAGTGCTGGCCGTCGGCTGCGGTACCAAGGACGAGAAGATGACCATCAAGGTCGGTTCCTTCGTTATGTTCGGAAAATACGACGGCGTGGAACTGCCGGTCGGCGGCGAAAAGATGCTCGTGCTCAACCAGAGCGATGTACTTTGCGTGAAGGCCTGAATCATGTCTAAGCAATTTCGCATCCCGTCCCCTAAGGGTCTTACGTCCAGTGAACGTCGAGCCCGACGTTTCCTCCTGAAATTCCACGCGCCATTGTCACCCAGTGACATTCGAAACTCAAGGAACTTCATCGCTCCGATGGATCCTGCGAAACCGCAGGGGAAGATGTTTGTTGGTCACGGGTCAGCCCAGCAGTACATCATCGACACCGAGGCCAAGCGCGTCCGGGCCCGTGCAACCCGTAAGGCCCGTCGTGCCGCACGGGCGAGAGCCTGATGGACCCTGTGGATTTGCTGAAAATGCCCTCTCCGACTCCCGAGATGGTCCATGATCGTCTCTTCGACGCCATCTTTGACGCTATCCGTAGCTGGGATGTCAACGTGCCAGCCTGCTACGCAGGCTATTGTGGTGCCAACGGCTCCCACGCCGCAATGATCTACGCAAGTATCAAGCGCGCCATGGGGGAACCGGTCAACTTCGGGGCCTCTGAGATCGTTGAGGCACAGGCACGGTATCGCGGTTGGCCTTCGACTGTGCAGCCCGTGGCGGATGCACTCCAGTTTGCCAAAAACTGGGTCGAGGCAGCGGCACAGTACGGACGCGATGCGTCCTATTGGCGTGACCGTGCCCTAATGGCTGAGGCCAAGCTACTCGGAGCGCAGTGATGACCAACGCGGAACTTGCCGACGAGATCATCCGGCGCCTCAACGTGTTGGCCCAGGACCCAGCGTTACGTGAGGACATCCAGCGTCTCCTTGAGACGCGTATTCCGTGCAGCGAAGCAGCGGCACGGCATCCAACGATACAGACCACAGGAGGACTCCTCCTGGGCTTTCTTGGCCTACTGAATGGGCTGGTGGGCACCGATCCCGACGGCCAAGCCTACATCGCCGGGTCGTACAGCGCCGATGCGAGGGAAGAACTTGTCTATTTCCAGAGGTACCATGTCTAAGTGCGAAACGTTCCATGTCGTAGAGTTGGTGCCCGGCACCTATTGGGCTGGCGCCGACCACATAGCCGGTAAACTCATCTACGCCTCGACGGGCACACCGTTGCGGGCCACACCTGTAGATCCAGCGTACGCCAACATTTCAATCTTTCAAGATCTGTTCCCCGCAGCCAGATTCGCTCGTGTCACCGCAACCTATACGGTAGAGTGATGGAAACTTGGAGTGTTAGGCAGATCGCTGAGAACCGTTGGCAGCTCTTCCGCGCTCATGATGATACCATCATGGCTGAGGGAACGTTGGCTGCCGTGTTGGCTGCCCACCGTCTTCTTGGAGGGGAGCCCGATGCTATACCCTTGGCGCAAGGGAACGCTGCCCACGCCAGCATCGAAAGCCAATACGCACGTCTTCAGACCTTGACTCCCGATGATTTTGCAGTAAGGAGTCGTTGATGGCTGATTTTTGCTCCCAGTGTTCTATGGACCTCTTCGGTGAGGGCTGTGGACCCATTCAGGTCGATCTGTCTGGCTGTTGCATCTCTACCGATTGCCTGAAAGCTGGTCATCAATGATCCTACATCAGGAATACGCGATCGTCGTAGCCACCTTGGATGCCAGCCTGGGTGATGGCGTGCTTGCAGATGCGCACAAGCACCTGCGCCGTCTCTCTGAGAAGGTTCGTGGGTCCAAAGATAGTAGCATCGACGCGGCCGATCTAGAAGATCTAGAGGCCCTCGACGACGCCATCGAGGACTACATTTCTGCTGTGGGGAACTGCAAGAGGCGCATCACAGATGGCTGACAACACACTTCACATCTATGCCCAAAAGCAAGAACACCTCGATGCCTACATTGTAGGCTCTCGTGTGGGCCTACTGGCCCTCCGCAATGCTTTGACAGCCGCGCTAGAGGACAATAAGGCAGCAGCGGCCGGCAGTTTCTGCGCTGATGGTGAAGGCTATACGATCATCGTCATCCCAGTTGAAACGGCTCAGCTGGAGACACTGCATCTACCGTACAGTAAAGGGTCTGTCAGCGGGAACGCGAAGCATCCATACGACCTACTTGGTACAGGTCAGTATCTCACCTTGGTTCTAGGTACCTGATGGCTAGCCAGCAGCAGCGCTACAAGGGCATCCTGGAAGCTTTGGGACAGCAGAAGGAGCGCGAGGGCCTGCACGGTGCGCTGCTGTGCCTACAGCACCTTTGCCGTCAAACGCAGAATCCTCCTCCGGATGGCTGTGCAGACGGCAGCGTTGGTCCCGCGACGTTCGTTGAACTTCGGGATCTCGCAACCTCTCTGCGCCTGTATTTGCAGGATCTAGATAGGGCACTCGAAGCAACAGACAAGGAATCACCATGATCGACCGAACGAAAGCGTATGTACTTTGGCAGGGACACGTGTCCACGGAGAAGTTCTCCTGCGAGGCTCGCCTGATCGACATGCACCGTAAGGAGCATCCTTTGATTTGTGAACTACTGGACAAGGATGCACTTGGGGCTCCCGCGTGGCGTGAGAAGCCGGACGTCCTGGAGATCGTCATGGCTGTGGCTCTGATCACCATGCGCGAGGCGCTGGACGCCCATGACATTCAAGTTGGTGGGCTATGAGCGGTATGTGCGCGGAAATTTCGACATCGTTGGCACCATACATTCTGTGGTCCGGATACGTCCCGGAGGACGAGAGATTTTATCGCCTTGTGTATGTGAACGATCGCCGTGATCCTTCGTGTGAATTCCTGTGTAAGGACGCTATGGGGGTCGACAGGTGGGTGTCATGTCAAGGACAGATGGTCGACATATTGATTATCGCGGTCAAGAGCATGTACGCTCAGCATTTTCAGGCATTGAGCACAC
Source organism: Planctomycetota bacterium (assembly GCA_025356915.1). GTDB lineage: Bacteria > Planctomycetota > Planctomycetia > Pirellulales > Thermoguttaceae > JANXQG01. Next base: position 6,510 of record JANXQG010000287.1, read on the forward strand.
CGTCACCAACTATGGTAGGTCAAATGAGTGGCGTAGCCGTGCACCACCGCAAGCGTGCAAAGAAAGTTAGCTACAACTACTAATATCTTTGATAGGTCACTACGTGTGGCATCCCAATACTTGGATTTGCGCTGAAATAGAGAAAGGCCAGTAGGGCGAACCCTACTGGCCTTTCATCACACCGACTCCTTATTACGGGAGGCGCTTCGCAGCGGCGACGGCGCGGCCGTTACCGATGATCTGACCCTGGATCTGCTGGATGAACCAGCCACGGGCAGCGCGGTTGTCGTTGTACTTGTTGATCGCGACCGACTCCAGTTCCTTGCGGATGGTCTTCGCGCCGACCGTCACGGGCGAACCCGTCACGTAGATCTCACCAGGCTGAAGAACCTGGAGGGTCGGGTAGCGGAGCCCGTCCGTGTGGAGGTCAAGGCCCAGGAGGCGGCCAAGGGTACCTTCAAGCACCAGCTCGTGCTTGGTGACGGGGTCGAAGAAGTTCACGAAGTCGGGGTCGGCGATGATGTCGTCCCACACGTCCCACGCGATGAGCATGGTCGCAGCCGGGGTGCCCCAGCGGTTGACCTGCGTACGGATCGTGGTCGCGATCGTCGGGTTGAACGAGGTGTAGAACACGAGGTCGTTGAACGACGTGCTCGCGCGGTCGAGCAGGGCCTTGGTGATCTTGTCCTCACGAACCAGCTGGGCTTCGAGGCCGTCCTGGAACTTCTCGTCGAGGATGTCAGCACTAGCCTGAGCGATCTCCTTGTCCTCGATGACGATCGAACACGCGATCGTGAACTCCGGCGGGAACAGCCAATCCTGACGGATGCGCTGCTCCTGGATGCGAACGTCCGACGTGATCTGGAAGGCGAAGATATCCTTCTTGCGCACACGAATGCGGCCCGAGGCTCCGCGCTGGATGTTCTCCGTAGCGAGAATCTTCCCGGTGAAACCTTCGCGGCCGAGGGTTTCCCAGATCTCGTCGGTGAAGACTTCACCGAGGACGGCGA
>JANXQG010000348.1 GCA_025356915.1 Planctomycetota bacterium
GACACAACGGCCGGTTTCTTCGGCCTTCTGGCGGGCAACTATCGTGAGCAACTTTGTCGCCGAGTCGTTATCTCCTTTACGAATTGCCTCAAGAAAACTAGTAACCACCACTTTTGCATCTTGCGACGGGGTGTTATGCACTGCATTGGTGGCCAGGTTCGTCGCAGCGGCTGGCGTGGCCTGTGTGGTTCCATTATCCGTGGACTTGCTGCAACCAAATGCCAACAAGACCAGCGCAGCCAATCCCAAAATACTCGACTTTGAAAACATGATATTTCTCCTCGCAAAATCGCCAATCAGAGGCATGAACAAGAAACATGGCGGAGTTTCGCAAGATTCCTTTCCTAGGTCAAGGTCAGTGTGAGGAAGGGCAGAAGCAGATTCCAGTGGGAACCCCCTCACTCCTAATGGGCCTAAACTCCGAGCCGCTCACCGTGTAGAATGAAACATTCCCGCCATTGGGAACCCAACGCTGAACTGTCCAGAAAATCATCATGCCTATCCTCCTCGACCCCACTCAATCTGCCTACGAGTTGCAGCCATACAAGGAGTTGACCAGCGACATCCTCACCGAGCGGATCCAGCGGGTCCGGGCTGCCCTGGGCCGGCGGCTATTGATCTTGGGGCACCATTATCAGCAAGACGAAGTGATCGCCCTGGCCGATCTTCGCGGTGACAGCTATCAACTCAGCGAGTTGGCCGCTGCCGAAGCAAAATGCCGGGCCATCGCCTTCTGCGGCGTACACTTCATGGCCGAAACGGCTGACATCCTCGCCAATCGTCCCGAGCAAGTCGAGCGCCGCGGCGGCCAGCGCGTGACCGTCATCCTGCCCGACATGAAGGCGGGCTGTTCGATGGCCGACATGGCCGCCATTGAGCAGGTTGAAGATTGCTGGGAGCAACTCGCCGAAGCGATCAACGTCGAGGAGGTGATGCCGGTCACCTACGTAAACTCGGCGGCCAGCCTCAAGGCATTCTGTGGCCGACACGGCGGAATCGTCTGCACTTCGTCCAACGCCCGGGCCGTGTTGGAATGGTCGCTCCAACGTCGGCGGCGGGTACTCTTCTTCCCCGATCAGCACTTGGGCCGCAACACGGCTTTGAAGATGGGCATTCCGTTGGGCGAGATGCCGGTCTGGGATCCGCGCAAGAGCGAACTGGGGGGTAATGATCGCCAGGCGATCCTCAGCAGCCGCGTGATCTTGTGGAAGGGCCATTGTAGCGTCCACCAGATGTTTCTGCCTCAGCACGTGGCTCAATTCCGCGAGAAGTATCCCGGCATCAAGATCCTCGTCCATCCTGAGTGCATGATGGAAGTGGTCGAGCAGGCCGACGTGATCGGCTCGACGAACCGCATCATCCAGGCCGTCGAGCAGGCCCCGCCGGGCAGCCAATGGGCTATCGGCACGGAATTGCATTTGGTTCAGCGATTGAAGCACGAGCATCCCGAGCAGGAGATTCACTTCCTCTCGCCGATGGTCTGCATGTGCGCGACCATGTATCGCATCGACCTGCCGCATCTTTGCTGGGCGTTGGAAAATCTCGCCGCTGGCACGCCGGTAAACGTCGTGCGAGTTGATGAAGAAACGGCCAGTTTTGCCCTGGAATCGCTGCGGAGAATGCTGGAGGTGAAGTGAATAGTACTCACATCTCCCGGCTATCCCCCATCGCCACGAGGTTCAACTTCACAAACTTCCCTGTCTTCGGCAGCTTCTGTTCCGAACAGATCCCGATGACCTTCATGACCTCGTTGTAGTGCAGGCTCTCGCTGGCCTGGACGACGACCTGCTCGATGGGACTGCTAGGTTCCGTCAGCATCCTCCGCATGTTGTCGCGCAGGACATCGAAGGTACCCTTGTCTACCAATAATATCTCTTGATGAGGGTCCACCACGTCGCCCCGGCGGCTAGGACCGTAATCGACATCGCAATCACAGGCACGACGGCCAACGCGAATCGACTGCTGGCTAGTTTTGCGCCGCCGCGAGGCAGCAAGAGCAAGAGCGGAACGATCGGTAGGAAGTAGCGCGGCTGGATTCCCCTAATGCTTTTGACTCCCACGCATTCCCAGGAAAGATAGACAAAGGTTGCCATGGCCGATGCCGTAAACACGTAGACGCCAAACGCAACCACCTTCGCACGAAAGCTCAGCGGCAACGGCTTGCCGCCGTCCAACAAGGCCGTGATGCCCAGGGCAGCCCAATAGGTCTGGCGAATCCATGGTGGCAAATGCGGTCCCATCCAGCCGAACACTCCAATCATGAGCGAATAGCTGTCCAAATGATAAATTGCCTTGAACATCGCTGCCGTGTAACTCCACGGATGGCCGAATATCCAACGAAGCTGAGCCTGCGGATCGACGCAAGAACGCATCGGCACATACAACCCGCGAAGAGAATATGTCCACGCGGCATCGATCACCAGCGGCATGCCGATGAAAATCGCGGCAATCAGCCAGCGTCGTCCCGGGCTGGAAAACTTCTTGCCCGGGATTACGAAGAATAGCAGAGCAAGGCCCATGTATGCCTGTTTCGACAGGGCCAGAAGCACCAGCAGGAGGCCGAGCATCATCAAACTGCGGCGGCTGGGCCTTTCGCTACCCATCGCAAGGTTCAGGGGCATGGCAATGACCAGCAGCGATAGCCCAAGTGTCATGGCGTCGGCGGAAAGCGAGGCCGCGAGGTAGACGGACATCGGTATCAGGGCCACCAGGGCCAGAGTCCATTTATGGATGGGCATAAGGCGAACTGCGGCGGCGGCCAGAAGCAAGTAGACGATCAGGTTCGCAACCCTTGCCATATAGAGCATCGCCAGCGGCGTTGGCTCCCAAAAATGCGTGACCCAAATCACCGCGGATATCGGCAAGTAAGGCACCGGCGTGTACAATGCCGTGTTTGAAAAGACGGTAAACTGACGCCGCTGCGGATCGAGCGCAATGCGGGATGCCTTGTCGATCTTGGCCCACGAAATCATGAACTGCTCGTCATTCTCAGCCTGATCGGTAATCGCCACAAAGGTTTTGGTCAACGATGAGGGCAGATCATCACCGGTCGCGCCGCCTCGCTTGCTGGCGTAAAGCTTTCCCTGGGAACAGTGATAGGCGCGGTAGAAATGTGTTTGTTCGTCCGGAACGCTGTAGGGCGGCGTGAGAAAGACTAGGCTGCCGCCAAACAGCAGTCCGAAAACGAACACAAATCGGTGCAGAAACTGGTCGTCCAATTACTTTTACTTTGCCGCCAGTTTCAAGGCAACTAGGAACGGAACAGGCTCGCTGCCTAAGGCGTTCAAGACCGTGCCGCCGGCGGTGAATACATAGGTTACCCAGTCGGGCTGACCGTACCGCTCCAGCGACGTGCCACCCTCGCCGCCACCGATGTAGACCTTGATCCCGGCATCCTTCATCCGCTTCAACTCGGGGACGAAATTCTTCGTACCGTTCTCGAACCGCGGGTCTTCAAACATGCCGAACACGCCGTTATGGAAGGCCACGGCCGCCGGCTTATCGTTCTTATGGGCCTCAATGAAGCGGGTGACCGTATCGGCAAACAGCTTGCTGCTCTGAGGACCAACGTCAAACTGCTGATTGCCCGGCCCGATCTGCGAAGAAATCTGCCCGTCCTGCAACACGAAGTCAATCGGCAAAACAAACTCGATCCCCTTGGCTCGACCCTCAATCAACATCTTTTTGGCCTGCTCGATACGGTTGCGGGGAATGAAGTAGGGCTTGTCGCCATGGGCCGGATCTTCCGAAACACCCAAGTTGAAATCTTTGCCATCCAACTCGGCTGCGGCCTTCTTGAGCGAAGCGGAGAGCGAGCCGGCCGAGATCACAAGGCGGATCTTGCCGCGATTGATCATGGCTTCCATGTCGTCGAGCTTGTCCGCCTTCAATCCACTGAAGATTACGAGTTGGGCACCGAGGCAATCGCGGACTTGCACGTCGAACTGCTCGGCCTCATATTCGCCCAGGGCCACGCGATCCATGGCAGCCGGCACGATCACGCTTGATGCATCGAGACTGCCGGCCGAAAATGCCTCGTGGATGTAAACCTTGGCGACCTTCTGGGCGAACTCGTTGGCTAACTTGGCTAGGCCATCGGCCAACTTCGGCAAGTCGGCCGGCTTGGCCTTCCAGAGTACTCGCTCGATGTCGTACTTCCGCGTATTCTCAAGCATGATTACGCTTCCGGGGGCGGCGGTCTGGATCGCCTTGGCAACCTCGTCCTTGATCGTCGTCGTTTCTGGATCGAGCCAGTCAGCGATAAAGCCCACCTCACAACCGAGGATCTCACCGAGGCGCGAGCGGACCTTCGACAACGACTTCTCCGGCTCGCGGCCGATATGCCCAAAAATCACGATCTTCCAGCCCTTCTGCCGGGCATAGTCCAGCGTGCCCTTCATGGAACGCAGGCGGATGTCGCCTTCGCCCACCTTGGCACCCGGCTTGGCATCCACATCCGCGAATCAGCACCGGCGTGCCGCTGGGCAAATCGGCCAGCGAGTGCAGCCGAGGGATGGCCTCCAGATACTTCTCCACGGGCAGTTTGGGTACGTTGGGGTCGTCGCCCAGGATGCCACGGGCAAAGGTTACGATATTCTCAGCAGTAACAGTCATGGAAAATCTCCTTATTTTTGGGTGGTTGATTTTATACTGTCCGCGGTTGAGATTGTCTCATCAATCCATACTAGCCCGAAGCGCAAGCGAGGCAACGACTTAGCAACCTCGCTCGCGCTTCGG
>JANXQG010000387.1 GCA_025356915.1 Planctomycetota bacterium
CATGCAAGCCCTCCAGCAGCATCCCGAGCGCGCCGAGCATCCGCTGCCTTTGGTACTCTTGTTCTCCGATGGGGAACACAACGTCGGCTCCGGCCCGCAGTCCGTCGCGGAAGAAATCAAACGCCTGAACCTGGACGGCGAGCCTGTGGTCATCGTCGTTGCGGGTGTCTCGGTCGGCAACGAGCATCCCGATGAGAAGATGCTCCGCGAAATCGCTTCGCCCGAATGCTATGTCCACATCACCGACGCCGAGTCGTTGGCGGTATTCATCGCGTCTGTCGGCAGTTCGGGCGTTTCGCGCGCCACGGACGTCGCGAAAGTCATCAAGCTGATTCCGGGTAGGTCATGAGCCAGGACCCAAAAGCCGACCTGCCTTCCATTGGACACCCCGATTTCGACATCCTGCTTCGCGAAAGCCAGGCGTGGTTGGCGGAGCGGGGCGAGATGCTCGTCGGCTCCGGCAGCTTCCGCTCAGAGCAGCTTTCCGGGGCGGTCCACTCCGACTTCGGGCCAGCGGACCAGGACAAGGGAACCAACCAGGACTACGCACTAGCCTGGTGGCCTGCTGCAAATGGGGACCGCCGCCGTCTCCGTTTCGTCCTGGCGCTGAGCGACGGGCTGACCAACTCGTTCCGTTCGGAATGCGCCTCGGCCCTGGCCTGTTGGGTCTCCATGCGTACACTGATCGAGGCCGGCAGGGCAGCCGAGCCCAAAGAGTTGGCCAGGATTGCCTTCAACGAGGCGGGCCTGACCATTGGGCGTCTAGCGGACGAGTTGGCCCGCAACCCGGAAGCATCCTGCCCGGAATACCAATTCCTGTCAACGTGGAAGTACATTTTGAAAAAAGGCGGGCTTTTCCAGACCACGCTGACCCTCGCCTGGCTGGATGGGGACCACTTTCGCATAGCCATGGTCGGCGATGGCGGGGCTTTATGGCGCGGCTGCGACAGGTCTCGCGATTCCCGGCAGCCCACGGACCGGATCCTGGCCGCTTGTAATCTCGATAGCCACCAGGTTCAAGCCCTCGGCCCGGTCGATCGTTGCGTGCGGGAATTCGACTGTTGGCATGAGGAGAAACTCAACGGCCCGTTTCTCTGCGCACTCTCGACCGACGGCATTGGACGAGGACTCGGCACGCGCCCGTTGAAGTTGTTGGACGAACTGGAAAGCCTGCATGCCGCGGGTGCGGAGAACCCGGCCCAGCGGTTCATCGAGAATGCGATCCAGCAACGTCCCAAGGATTTCGATGATAACCTGACGTTGGCGATCATCCGAGCGGAATAAGCATGTCGCTCAACTCCAGTACGAACATCCTGACGCTGACCAACACACAAGCCAAGGAACTGGCGGGTAGGTTGGTGACGATCGGGATGGAGACCTACTACTTCAAAAACTTCGACCGGAATCATCCCGGCCAACCCCCGTGGCGGTCCGGCGCGGAGGGAAAGGCTTATCCGCTGCTCGACTATGACCGATCGGCTGCCGCGTACCTGAAATTTTTCACGCGCCCGACACAGAAACGGCTTGATCGGACGGCCTGGCTGATCGGTCAACAAATGCACACTTGGCTGCCTAGCTTGGCGGCGGCTCCGCTTGTCTGGGTCGATACCCGTCATGCCCGCCGTCCGGCAGCAACCACGCTCGATTTTTCCGGCTATTTGGCGAGGGCCGTTCCCGGCAAAACTTGGCTGGAACTCAAGAGTTCCATCAACGACAATTCGGTTTCATTTTCCGAAAATTTTCGTTGGCGTTGCGTGCGCGATTTGGTTCTTGCCTTGTCGGTGCTCGAGCAGGAGGGGATCGTTCACGGTGATTTGTCGCCAAATAACATCGTGCTCGACCTGGAAGCCCGGCCCGATCAGGCGGCATTGTACCTGATCGACTTTGATGCGTTCGTGGCCCCGGCGGCCGGAGGGAACGAAGCAGTCACGGTGGCCGAGGGCGGCACCTACGGAACCGAGGGCTATTGCCCGCCAGACTTGGCTGCCGCAGCTACCGGAGGTGATGGTTCCGTGGCACCCTATTCGGATCGCCATGGACGCGACATGCTGTTGGTGGAACTGCTCATGATGGACTGCGGTCTATCGCCGGACGATCCTCCATCGAGTTGGAATTACGACCAACTTCAGCGACGCTACGCGGATTGGCAGGCGCGCAGCGATCCCGTCTGTTTGTGGACCCTGTCCCACTTGGACCCTGCGACCCTGTTTACGCTAGCGGAACAGGACCGGACAACCTCGACGGAACTTGCCGCCGGTTTAAGTCTGTCGCTGCCGGCGAGACGGCTGGTCCGACCCATGACGCGGGCATGGAGTTCCACCCCAGTGGTACTTGGTGATCCCGTGGCCTCCGCGCGCTTTGAACGGCTAACCCGGCAATCGGAATTTATCCGCTCACGCTCGACACCGGCAACACTTAATTTCCTCGTCCCCTGGCGGTGGAGTCGTCCGGAGTCTGATCCGTACTATAGAACCTTTTGGCAAGACATCAAGGTGGTGATGGGCTGCGTTACCCTACTCGCGATACCCGGTATAATCGCCTTGTTTATCCTTCTTATCAAAGCGATTTTGAATCTTCTCAAATGCTAAATATACCGCTCGCGGTCGAGAGGCCAGTCCTGCGGCTGCGAACATGACGAGGGTGGCCAACTCGCGGCCCAACTCGATTTCCAGCAAGCCGGCGTATTCTGGGCCAGCCATCTGCCGGCATGAGATGACGTTCCCGGCTGGATGGACCACCAGGTCGGCATCCTTCGTGTTGATGGCGCGTCCTTCCAATTGAGATTGGAAATGGTAGGCCGCGGCGAGGCTGCCCGTGACGAAGAGGTTTGCCCGCAGATCGCCGGGAATATCGCCAGCAAGACGCTCGAACAAAGCGGATGGATCAAGTTTCTTCATGGCAGTCGGACTTCGGACCTGAAGTGAGTCAAGAGTTGACTTGCCTGCACAGTCAGTCCGAGGTCATGCAAATCCAATGCCGTCTCCACGGGATCGGCAAAGGGCAGGCTCGCGCCAGGTACGCGATCGAAAAGCGGATCGGCCCGCTGCAATGGCCGAATCACGAGGACCGGCGATTCGTCGTAGTCTTCAGTTCGCCTCAACGCAGGATCGAGCTTCTTCACGAAATCCAGATCCACGGTATTCCCAGATGCGTGCAACAGAAGATTGAGTCGGGGCGTCCCGTGCAAGTCGAAGTCGGCGTGCCAGTGGCGTGCTGCTGCTACACCGCCCACGGCTACCAGGGACGGCCTCATCCGTTCGAGTCGTCTCAAAAGCCGCTCGGAATCGGCCTTCTCCCCCGAAATATCCTTGTAACGGAAGGATCCTTTCGGGTTTCCGGAAAGAGCGAGTAATTCACTCCAGGAACTTCTCGGAAACCTGGCAAGCTCGACAGAACGGTTTGAATATCGAACGATGCTCTGCCGTTGTTCGAGTTTCTCCAATGCCTCCCTCACCGTAGGATAGGTACACCCGACCTGCTTCGCCAGTTTGCCGATGGAAATTGCTCCTTCGTGCAGCAACCATCGGTGAATCAGTATCTTCAAGACTTCCAGTTGCTTCTGTTTGGCATAAGGTTTGATGTTCACCGGCGCGGTATCGAAAGCGTTGCCGATTGCTGCCTGGAACATCTTGGCGATTACAATTGAAGGTTGCAACATTAAATTCGATGAACTGGAATGCTTGGCGAAACCCATTACTATGTGACCAGTTGCGCGCCGGAACGGGTCACCGCGAACCAACTCTCCACCGCCATTCGCGGCCACTGGCAGATCGAAAACTGCCTGCACTTCGTCAAGGATCGCTGGTGGGACGAAGACCGGCATTACACCAAGCGGCCGGGACTCGGTGAGTCGTTTGCGTCGCTCACCAATGCAGCCCTAAGCCTACTGCGGCTCATCCATCCCTCCGACCGGCCGCTCCGCGCTACCGCGGAACTCGTCCAATGGCGCCCCTTCGACATCCTCCCCCGACTCGGCTTCCTTGGCTAATCAGGACTTTGCAATTCTCCTGGAAAGCAAACCAGCGTACTATCTTTACGCCTCGTCCTTACCCATATCTTTCGGCCGGCCGAGCGTCTTTATGGCCATTTATGGTCATTCCCGGCGCAGCCGGTATTAGGCCCGTGCTTTAGCACGGGTTTTGGAATGACCGTGATCGACCGCCCCCCGCGTCCCGACCGCCTACGGCGG
>JANXQG010000417.1 GCA_025356915.1 Planctomycetota bacterium
TGATATGCAGCGGATGAATCATCAGCATGTGCGACCAGTGCCGGTGCGATCGGGTGTACGATACCTTCGCGCCGATGCGCAAACCGTTCACATCCACCGGATAGACAACAAGATTGTCGAGAGTGCTCTGCCAGACGGGAACCAGCGGATCATTGAGTTGGTAACGGCGGTTCAGATCGATAAGCGTCTGACACCCCCAGCGCAGCAGCGCGAGGTTGTAATTGTTGTCGGCATCATTGCCATACTCCGGCGAGTGTAGGACGGGCAGGTGGAGCTTGTTGTCGGCACCCTTTTTGAGCAATTTGAGGTAGAGGTTGATGCTGCCTCGCAGGAGCGGATAGAAAGCGTGTGCCTTTTGGTCGGTGACCCTGCGCTCGTCCATCGAGTAGCGGTAGTGCAAATAGTAGTTGTGCAAGGCCCAGGTGAAATCACCGGGATTGATATAGCCGTCGGGCGCGCACGTGCCGTCACCTCGCAGGCCTTCGTAGTCAGTGGTGTGCGAGACGGTGGCGCAGTCGTCGAACTTCCATATCTCCTTGGCGTTGCGGAAGAAGTTGGCTCGTTTCTTGTCGAGGAAGTTGACGAAAGATTCGCCAAGTTCGAGATGGTTCCCCGTGTAGACCGGCAAGTAAAGTATCTCGATATTGAGGTTCCACCAGATGCGCGGCCAACCGGTGGAACGATACCAGGGGCCGAGCAGATCCACCGGTCGATGCTCGGGGCGCGAGGCGCTGGCCAACTTGTAGAACTGAATCCAGTAAAAGCTCTCGGCCTTGGGATCGGGGATGGAGACAAAGCTCTTGGGATAGAATGCGTGCCACCACGCGCGGTGGGCATCGAGCAGGGAGGCAAAGTCCGCAGCCAAATTCTTCTTCACCGTCGCGACTGCTTCCGCGCCGGCGGTGTTGCCCGGAAACGTGTCGGCAATGCTGAGCACGATCCGTCGGCCTTTGTCGGTCGCCGTTTCGCTCCAGGCCGTGGCATATCCGCCGCCCGCGAAACGCAGTTGCTCGCACAGCTCGATGCCGTCAAGGGTCTGCTTACGCGGGGCGGGATTGGCCTGCGTCGCGGGATATTTGTTTGCCCGGTCGATCGCGGGACGAGCTTCCCACGCGAACTTCGCTCCCTTCTCGTCGCCCGTGGTTTCGAGGTCCGTGAAGATCGCCATCTCCTCAGTATGGATAATACTGCGGAAGACGAGAGTTCCCTTGTCCGTTTTGATTTCGCCGCGGACTTCGGCGTTCCAGAGGTCGAGTCGCAGAGTGCCACCCTGAATCTTGCCGGCCGTCATCAGCACCAGGCCGCCGATCGGAAGCCGGGCGTTGTCGCGACGATGCTCGGTCACATCCGCGCGCCCCATCTCCCAGCGAAAACGGTTGTCGCCGTCGCGGTAGATCGTGGCGCCCATTAGGCCGTTCCCCAGAAACGCACCGTCATCGAATTGTGCCGGCAACGTGTCCCAGATCATATCCTGACGCGCGAGAAAGCTCGGCCAGTCCACTCGCACGTCGACCGCAGCCCTTGCAGTGGATTGGCAAACTGCCGACGTACAACTCATCGCGAGCAGACCGAGAATAAAAAGCCCCTGCAAAACCATAAACCATCGATTCTTCATGGGATGCCCCTAGATTGCTTCTGTTGCGGAATAATGGTGTGGGACGAGTGAAACGAGCCCCACCATAAGGAATGCTGAAAAAGGGTGAGGCTCGCTGCGCTGGTCCCACCCCACCACTACCAGACCTTGATCTTGAGTTTGTCAACGCCCGGATTCTCAAAAGGTCCGACGGACGGATTCGCACTGTTTCGCATCTTACCGAAATAGTCGGTATCAATGGTCAGGGGCAAGCCATCGGCATTCTCGAACGCCAGACCCGGAATCTTGGCCTTCCCCAACAGGTTGGTGGTTACGAGCTTGGTTGCTGCTTTCTGCGCCGCTTGATCCAATGTTAGCTCGATATACACACCGTCGGGCTGCTCGGACAAATGGACCTTTGGATCCATCCTTTCCGCGGTCCTTCGACCAGACGTTGTGCCCGGTTTTGCGATCCTTGCCCAAGGTGATGCCGGAGCACTTCGAGTCGCTGATGACGTTATTTTCGATGATCCAGCCCTTGCTCCAATGGGTGCCGATCAGTCCAATCTGCTCGGCGGTGGGAGCTGCCCATTGCGTAGCCGCGTGGCATAGTCGAAAACCGCGAATCGTGATATAGTCTCGGCCTGGCTGGTCCGGGTAGAAACAACTGTCGCGGACGTTGATCTCCACCAACTCGTGGTTGGGATTCTTGTCGTGGAAGTTGGCGTATATATAGGTGTTCTTCTCGTCGCTCTCGCAATACCACGTGAACGTGGAACCCTCACGGTCGCGGACATTCTCGGGCTTTGGATTGTAGACCCGTTCCCGGAGCGGGGTCTCGTAAAGGGATTTACCGTTCAGGTAGACCTCGCCGGTGTGGTGCGGCCCCTCGTCGTCCATGAACCAGTCGCCCTCGATCTTGTCCTTGTAAGGATTATAGGCACCGAAGAAAGAATTCGGCAGCGTGAGTTTCCACACACCCTTGTGTTGGTCTGGCTTCCAGTCGCGAACGACCTCCGATCCCTTGATGACGACCTTCTCGCCTGTGGCTGCCCGATAGACGATCCGCTGGGCGTCGGACTGGCCGCCCCGCGGCGGAGTGACCCGCTCGCGATAGATGCCCTCATGCACGGTAATCGCATCACCCGGTTGTGCAATCCGTGCGGCCTTGGAGATTGTCTTGTAAGGTTTTGCGGCCGAGCCGTCGTTGTTGTCGTTTCCGGTAACGGAAACATGGAATTCCGCAGCGGAGGCGGCGCGTGCGAAGAATGTCAGAAGCAGCAGTGCGGCTATTCTTTGCATGATTCGGATCGGATGGTTTTGTAGGTTTGGCAGTGAGTTGCACTCGCCCTCACTTCTGCGACCGCAGTTCAAGAATCGCCCGCACCAGCAGAGGCCATGCGATGGTGGCGTCGCAATGGACCTCGGCGTACTGGCCGCCCTCTTCCCGGCTGACGAACTTGCCCCAGGAGACGCCTTCGCTATAGGTGCAGCCGCTTAACCCGCCCCAATGCACAGGTTCGGGACAGATCCGCACGCCGTAGCGGAACCGGGGCACGGGGAACTCGCTACCCAACCGCATATTGATGATGTCGTGAAACGGCCCGACCTGCTGGGCCCAATTCCGCGGCACTCCGCCGCCGATCGTGAAAATACCTAACCGCTTCGCCCGATGGATCCTCTGCGTGTAGTCGTAAAGATCGAGAAACGGATTGTAAGGCGGTACGCTGCTGCAAAGTTCTTCCAGACTCTGCTGCTTATCGGGTGAATACCTCTTGGCCAGGAAATGCGTGGCGATGTCGAGGCCGAGCTCCGAATCGGTAAAGGCTGGCACGAACACCGGCACCTCCTTACGGTAGGCCGTGCCAAGGATGCTTGGCATCTGCCCTTGTTCGTAGAGTTTCCGCCCGATCTCGCGATTGATCCGCGATGAGCAGGTCGGCTGCGACCAATCGATCTCCTCCACAACCTGGCTCACGACCTGCTGTGCCTGCCAAAGGTTTGATTCCATCTCCAACGTGTCGTAGACGCGGTTGTAGCCCCAGTCGAAAAGCTGCTTGTCAGAAACCTTGGGATCGTGTTTATAGTGTACGCAGCCGATCGCTTCCGACAGGCCATGTGCCATGATGGCACCTGTCGAAATGATAATTTGCACCAACCCGGCATCGATCATTTGGCAGACGACCAGCCCCATTTTCGCGATGCTCATGGCCCCCGAAATGGTCAATACACGCGTGCAGTCGGAGTCGTCGGCCATTGCCCGAAGAACCTGGAATGCCTCACCCAGTTCGCGCCCACCAAAGGCCGTTTTCGACATCCGTTCGAGCAAATCGGCGAAACCCTTCGTGTTCTGGAGATCGAGCGATTCCAGAGGCTGCAAACCGTCGTCGCGGCCATCGTGCAAAATTCGCGTCATAATGCTCCACTCTTTCTGGGAAAGTCCTGACTTTACAATCCATTTCAGGGAGTTTCATGCCCATTGTCAAGGGGGAAGCGGAGTGACAAGCAAAACCGCAAGCAAATAACACTTGACTTTCCGGACAAGTACCGCCAAAATCGTTGTTCTCCGTTTTTCTTAGATTGGCATGCGTGTCCGGATTACTGTAGCAAACTTGGAATGCGGCGATTTTTCGCCGCTTTCTTGTAAAAATGATTGAATTCCGCGGAAAAGTCTTGTTCCTTGGCTTTGGCGCGGTTGCTCGTTGCACACTTCCAATCTTCTTGAAGAGCATTCGGGCATCGCCGCGGAATATCACCATCCTCGATTTCGAGGATTTAGGGGGGTTAGTCAAGCCTTGGACCGACCAGGGCGTTCGTTTCAAGCGAGAAAAGGTCATTCAGGAAAATTTTGGTGCACTCCTGAGTCGCTACGTGGCCCAGGGTGACCTGATTATTGATCTGGCTTGGAACATCGACTGTTGCGAGTTATTGCAGTGGTGCCACGACCACGGCGTACTCTATATCAATACTTCGGTCGAGGTCTGGGATCCTTACGAAGGGTTGGAATGGAAGCGGCCCACGGAACGCACGCTCTATTTCCGGCACATGAATATCCGCCATTTGAAGGCTGAGTGGCACGATCCCGGGCCAACGGCCGTCCTGGAACACGGTGCCAACCCAGGGTTGATCTCCCACTGGACCAAGAAGGGCCTACTGGACATCGCTGCCGCCTTGCTTGCCGACCGCAAGCTCAAACCGGCCGACGCGGAGGAGGTTCAGCACTTGGCTGCGGCACGCACCTACAACCGCTTGGCCCAAAAAATCGGTGTCAAGGTAATCCATTGCAGCGAACGCGATACTCAAATCGCCAACCAGCCAAAGGAAATCGACGAATTTGTCAGCACCTGGAGCATCGAGGGCTTCCACGAGGAAGGCACCACGACTGCAGAGATGGGCTGGGGAACACACGAAAAGTACCTCCCACCCCAGGCATGCCAGCACGACACCGGCCCCAAGCACCAAATCTGCCTCGCGCAGATGGGAATCAATACCTGGGTCCGCTCTTGGGTGCCCTACTACTCCGTCCATGGGATGGTTGTGCGGCACGGCGAGGCATTCACGATTACCGATTATCTCACGGTTTGGGAGGACGGTGCCGCCGTCTATCGCCCCACGGTCCACTACGCCTACTGTCCCTGCGACGCCGCTGTGGCTTCGCTCCATGAGTTTCGCGGCTCCAACTACCGATTGCAGACAAAACTGCGGATCATGACCGATGAAATCGTGGCCGGTTCTGATATTCTCGGTGCATTGATCATGGGACATGCCTATAATTCATGGTGGACGGGCAGCATTCTCTCCATCGAGGAGTCACGGCAACTCGTTCCCAATCAGAATGCCACCACCATGCAGGTTGCTTGTTCGGCAGTCGCCGCAATATGCTGGATGATTGAAAATCCAGCCCGTGGCGTTTGCGTCGCCGACGACCTCCCACACGAATACATCCTTGAACGGGCAGCCCCCTATTTAGGGCAATGCCTCTCGATTCGTTCCGATTGGACGCCTTTGAAAGACGCAACGGACTTTTTTGGACTCGGTCCCAGGCGGGTGCGTACCCCGCGGGATCCCTGGCAATTCAAAAACTTTCTTCTGTAGACGGAGTTGATACATGATCGATCGGGTGATGCTGCAAGACCTTGCCAAAGAGCACGGGACCCCACTTTTTATCGTCGATCACGATATCCTGCGACAGAACTATGCGCGATTCAAAAAGTGCCTGCCGCGCGTGCAGGCCTACTACGCAGTCAAGGCCAACTCCAACCCAACGATTGTCGAGACGCTCTACGAAGCCGGATGCAGTTTCGACGTGGCCTCCATGCCCGAGTTTGATATCGTCCACCAGTACATCAAATGCCTCCCCGAGAAAGAGCGGCAAGACTATATCTGGGACAAGATCATCTACGCCAACCCGATCAAGGACCAGAAGACGCTCCAGCAATTGGACCCTTACAAACCGCTGGTGACCTTTGACAACATTGACGAGATTCATAAGGTTCGCCGCTATGCCCCCCACGCCGGTCTGGTGCTGCGCATCAAGGTTCCCAACACGGGAGCGATGGTCGAACTTTCGTCCAAGTTCGGCGCCAGCCCAGGCGAGGCCGTCGATCTCATCAGCGAGGCTCATGACGCTGGCTTGGTGGTCGAGGGCCTGAGTTTCCACGTCGGCAGCCAAACGACGAATTTTGATAATTATGTCCAGGCATTGCAGATTTCTTCCGAGATATTCCATGAGGCCCGTCTGCGGGGCTACGAAAACATGAACCTACTGGACATTGGTGGCGGCTTTCCTGCCCCCTACGATGAAAACGTGCGGCCCTTTGAGGACTTGGCTCGCACGCTTAACAGCGAATTTGACCGCCTTTTCCCCAAAGAAATTGAGATTCTGGCCGAGCCAGGTCGATTCCTCGTAGCCACTGCGGCTACGGCCCTGATGAAGATCATCGGCCGGTCAGTCCGCGAAGGAAAACGCTGCTACTACATCGACGATGGCGTCTACCACACCTTCTCCGGCATCATTTTTGACCATTGCAAGTATCCCATCCGCTCACTCAAGAGCGGACCCAACCAGATTTGTGCCGTCTTCGGCCCGACTTGCGACGCATTGGACACCATTTCGCTCGCCGAAGAGCTGCCAGAGCTTGACATCGGCGATCTGCTGTATAGTGAGAATATCGGTGCTTATAGTGCGGCGTCGTCGACTTGGTTCAACGGCTTCCCGCCGGCAAAAATTCTGCACATCAATCAGTAACCCCCTATTTATTACAATAACCCAACCCCGGGAGGCACATGACGTGATCGAACCCCTTGTCCCGAAAGAGTGTTTTTTCACCCAGGGCGTGGGTAAGCATCGCAATCAGTTGCAAAGCTTCGAGCTGGCGCTGCGCGACGCTGGCATTGAAATGTGCAACCTGGTCCGCGTATCGAGCATCTTCCCGCCACACTGCAAACTGATCTCCAAGAATGCCGGTTTGCGGAAGTTGCAACCCGGCCAGGTCACCTATGTCGTGTTGGCCGAGGCCTCGACCAACGAGCCTTCGCGGCTTGTCGGTGCCTCGATCGGACTCGCCTTGCCGGCCGCCGGGCACCAGTACGGGTATATCAGCGAGCATCACGGCTACGGCATGACCGAACAAAAGATGCGCGATTTCGTCGAGGATATGGCCGCCACGATGTTGGCTACCACCTTAGGCATTGAGTTCGACCCCGAGACCGCTTACGATCAGCGCAAAGAGATCTACCACATGTCGGGCAAGATCATTAAGACGCGTGCTTGCGCGCAAACGGCCGAAGGCGACAAATCGGGCCTCTGGACCACGGTCATCGCCTCCGCGGTGTTCTTGTTCCGCGACGACTAAGGATCGGCCCAAAAACAACTTGGGGTGCAAGCGTCTCGCCTGCGCATGCAGCCGAGACGGCCGCACCACAAAAACGCGGTGTTAATGTGTTAATGTTGGACAGGTCCTAAAGCCGGAACTTACCGCTGGTAACCTAACGTCTTGATCACCGACAGCATTTCTTCGTAGGTGATGAAGCGGCGGCGGTGACGTAGCTTGTAGGCGTCGATGGCCTGGGCCAGATCGAGTGCTTCCGGTGAAAGCCCTTCATGCGAATTGGTGAACTGACGACGCTCGAAGGTCGGGTTGCGGCCCGAGATGTCGTGTGAGCGGCGATCAACGAATGTGGCGGGCGGTGTTTCGAGTTCCTGGAACATAGCATTTCTCCTCAAGGTGGGCACGGGGCAAGGTAGGACGATCTCATTTCCCGTCTGGTAAATCCTAGCTTGCAATTCCGCGGCAGGAGGGACTTCCCAGGAATTGCAGATTCTGCGGGAAGTTCATCCCACAATATGCTATAATCCCTATATCCGCTCCACCGTAGTCTTCCTCCGCCGGAGAACGGCCTTCGTAAAACGGAATGAATTCCGTCCTACGAAGTATCCTCTTCCAGGAGAAATCGCCATGCAACTGCCTATCTTCATACCTTCGGCACTGATATCGCTGGCTCTTGCGGCAACCGCTTGGGCTGCGCCGGCCGGCCAGGTGCAACTAGAAATCACAGGACAAACGCAGCTTGGAGCGGGCATGTCGTTTCAGCAATGGGGACAGGCATTAGCCGCAGCCGGTGTGCAGAACTTCCGTCTCCGCTCGGCCCAAGAAGGCGACAAGCCGGCGATCGAGGACATCGGCACGCCGCAAATGCCGCTCTACAAAGTGACCGCCGTTCTTGGTGCCCGCGACGAACTGATCGTGCCTGGTGGTAGCTTTCGCCGCAGCGAGTGCAAGAAGCTGGCCGCTTGGCTGGACGACCTAGCCAAACATGGTCCGCCGGAAACACGCGAGAAGCTTTCCGCTTTCGGCCTCACGGGCAGCCAGTTGGAGAAGATCAACGCCGATCTCTCCAAAGCAGTTGGATTCTCAACCAAGGGCATGACGCGCAGTGAGGCGGTAAATAAGATCGCCGGGCAGCTTGGCCTTGCGCTGAAAATTGAAGGTGCCTTGGCTCAAGGCGACGACCCGATCGAGGAAGAGCTTTCCGAGTTTTCTAGCGGCACGGCCCTGGCTTGCATCTTGCGGCCGATCGGCTTTTGCATGGTGCCCAGCGAGTCGGGCGAGACGCTCTCCTACGCGGTGCGGAAGACTCAGCTCGATCAGGAGCTTTGGCCTATCGGCTGGCCCGCCGAGGGCGCGCAAAAGCTCCTGCCGGCCCTGTATGACTTCCACAACGTAAATGTCTCCGGCGTTACGGCAACCAAGCTTCTGGAGGTGGTCGGCAAGCAGGTCAACGCAGCGGTGCTTTACGATCGCAACGCCCTCGCACGGCATGGCATCGAACCCAACAAGGTGACCGTTTCGCATCCCCAGCAGCGAACCACTTACAGCGTCGCCCTCCGCAAGATGCTAGCGAAGGTCAGGTTGAAATTCGAGGTGCGGGTCGATGAGGCCGGCAAAGCGTTCTTGTGGGTCAGTACGATGAAGCCGGTGTAGGACTACAGCAGCCCGTCCAACTCCTCCACCAGCTTCCCAAACTGCTCCA
>JANXQG010000422.1 GCA_025356915.1 Planctomycetota bacterium
CTGGCCGCAGATTCGCACCGGCAGTCGGGCAAACATGTCCAGCGTATCGGCAATCCGCCCATCGGTTGAGTTTTCCACCGGCACCAAGCCGAATTCGGAATGTCGCTGGTTGACCTCTTCAAACACGGCCGAGATGGTACCCACCGGAACGAACTCGACCGACCGGCCGAATCGATGCATGGCAGCCAAGTGGCTGTAACTGTAAAGCGGTCCAAGACATGCAATCCGTAGTGGCCGAACCAAGGCCCTACAGCCGCTCATAAGCTCACGAAAAACGGCCAGGATGGTCGTCTTCGGCAAAGGGCCAACCGCATCTTCCGCGATTTTGGACAGTGCCAAGTCATCAAAACCCGCAGCGCAGTCCGAGGCACCCCCGGACGATGCGGCAGCCTTCAGAACTTTGGCTCGTTGTTGGATCAGCAGAACAATTTGGCGATCAATTTCAGCAATTTGCGAGACATCGGCCTGAGCGGCGGCGCACTCGATCCCGGCAGTCTGCTTTTTCTTGCTAGCGGTTGCTTTGGCCATGGGCGTGCCGGGATATTTCGAGCGTGAACCCATCATTTTTACCTGTCCCAGGGCAAACTGTCAACAGGCTGCACCAACAGAGGGGTGCCTCCCCTCTTGGAGCGCCTTTCGCTACCTTGGCTTTGATCCTAACCTTGGGTGCAGGGGTTTACGAACGTCGCATTCGGCTCCCGACGGATTTTGCCTTCCGTAGCGGTGGCCGCCCGCGTACAATGGACCTTCCATGGCCTACAACTCCCTCAAACACATCTTCGGCGAGACCAAGCTAGAACTGAAACTGCTGTTTCTGTTCGGCGTCGGCCTGTTGGTGATCATCTCGACGGCGTTTTGGTGGTATGGCTCGAATACCGCGAAACTGGTCTATGACCAGAACCGCAATACGGCCCAGTTGGTGCTTCAGGAGCATGTGCTGGCAACCCATCTCGGGGCTTACAAAACCAAATTGACTCGCCCCGGTTTTATTGCACCCTCCGTGGATGAGGTCAACAGCGAACGGCAATGGATCGAATGGAATAAGGAGAAATTCAGCAAACATTCGGGAAAGGTCGAGTGGATCTGGTCGCACGACCATCCCGGAGTGGGCGGCACGCGCGACAAGAAGGATGATGAAGCCGAAATCTGTGAGAAGTTCCTCCGCGATTCGCCCAAGCCTTCCAAGCCGGACGAACCCAAGAAGGCCGAATACAAGGAATTGATCGACAATCGCGAGTATCGCTACTTCGAGCCGATCCGCGCACAGGAATCCTGTTTGACGATGTGCCACGCCCCGCCTCCCGGCGGCTCGGGCATTGACGCCACGGGTTCAGCCGGCGTTTCGCTGGTCGGCGGCGCCTCGTCGCCTGGTACGCCCGCGCTTCAGAAGGACGACGTGATGGCGATCGCGAAGGTGACTATTTCCGTGCGCGAAACGCAGGAAAAGCTCAATACCAACTCGGCCATCCTCTGGACCTATGCGATCGGCACCGTCTTTCTCGGCATGCTGACCTCGTATGCCATCGTGCGCTACGTGATCGTCAAACCCCTACGGCACTTGCGCGACGTAAGCGACGCCGTGACCCGCGGCAATATTTCTTTGCGGGCCGAGATACATACCGGCGACGAGTTCGAGGAACTTTCCACGGCTTTCAACCGCATGTTGCGGACGCTGATCACCATCCAAGAGGAATTGCGGCAGGCCAATGTGAATCTCGACGGCAAGGTCGACGAGCTAGCACAAATGAACATGCGGCTGTACGAGATGAACATGCTCAAGAGCGACTTTCTGGCCACGATGAGCCATGAACTCCGCACGCCGCTGAACAGCATTCTGGGCTTCAGTGAAGTCCTGGCCGGCATCCACGCGCTGGATGACAAACAGAAGCGCTACGTGCAGAACATCCAGAAGTCGGGCAGGACTTTGCTGGAAATGATCAACGACATCCTCGACCTAGCCAAGATGGAAAGCGGTAAGATGGAGATCCGCCTCACCGATTTCCGCGTGCAGCAGATCATTGACGCACAGGCTGACATGGCCCGGCCGCTGGCCGAGAAGAAGAACATCGACCTAGAAACCAGCATCGAACCCGACCTGCCGCCCATGCGGCAAGACCAGGCCCGAGTGCAGCAGATCCTCACCAACCTGCTTTCCAACGCCATTAAGTTCACGCCGGAGGGTGGACGAGTCGCCGTCACCGCAGGGCGCGACGACGAGGACTACCTCGTGATGCGCGTCACGGATACGGGTGTAGGAATTGCGGAGGAAGATCAGCAGGTGATTTTCGAGAAGTTCCGCCAGGGGCATTTGGGCGCGCCTACCGGCGATGCCATGGCCCGCGAATTCTCCGGCAGTGGACTGGGGCTTTCCATCGTCAAGGAATTGTGTAAACTCTTGAACGGTGAGGTTTCGGTCGCCAGCGAGCTGGGTAAAGGAAGCACGTTTACGGTTCGTGTTCCCTGGATGCTCAGTGAACCGACGCGGGCCGATGCGCCGACCGTAGAAGGTTTTGACCAGTTTGCCCAATCGCGGTTTGAGTGAGACTATCCGACCATGACTGACATTCCTGCTAACGATACGCCCGAAGTCCAGCTCTTTACCGACGGGGCTTGCAGCGGAAACCCGGGGCCAGGCGGCTGGGCGTTCATCCTCCGTCATCCGGCCACGGGGAAGGAGCTTGAATCATCTGGCGGGGAACGGGAGACGACCAACAACCGCATGGAAATGACGGCCGTGATCCGGGGCCTGGAGGCACTGAAATGCCCCACTCGCCTGGAAATCGTGAGCGACAGCATCTACGTCGGCAAGGGGTTTACCGAATGGATGCCCAAGTGGAAGCTCAACGGCTGGCGACGCCGCGAGGGCAGCCAGTTCAAGCCGATCAAAAACGAGGAACTTTGGCGACAGATGGACGAACTGCTTGCCAAGCATCAAGTCCGCTTCACGCACGTTCGCGGGCATCAAGGCCATGTCGAAAACGAGCGATGCGATACCCTGGCTGTCGCCGCATATCAGAAGTATTGTCGAAAAGTTTCCTCTTCCGGGGAACCAAACCAGTGAAAACGAAGGACGAAGAGTATCAATGATGACGGTGTCGAGAACGAACAACGAGGCTGAGCGGACGCTCCGCTCCCCCGCGCAGGCCCGGGTCACAGGCCGTACCAACAAG
>JANXQG010000454.1 GCA_025356915.1 Planctomycetota bacterium
CCGTGGACGGCAGCGATCTCGTTGAGCAACTTTTGGGAAACGGTGCCGTACTTTCCTGACTGATAACTCTTGATTTGCGCCATGCGGCCATCGGCCGCGTTGGAGATAACGTCGGCATCCGACTCAAACAGATCGATTCCCAGTAGACGATAGCCATGGGGCGGCTGATCGACCTTGGCGATTCCTAACCATTTGAAGTAGGGGTCGAATGCATCAGGCATAGGGGATGCCTTGGTCATTATCGATGGTAGTGCGAAAGGACTTTCTCGACCGCCTCCACGACGTCGCTTACGTCGTCATCGGTCATGGCCGGAAACATCGGCAGGGAGAGTATTCGCTGGTAGGCCGCCTCGGCCACGGGGCATAATCCCTTGCCGATGCCGAGCTTGTTCTGGTAATACGGATGCAGGTGGACCGGCAGGTAATGAACATTCACGCCAATACCCTCGGCACGCAAGGCACCGAAGATCGTGGCACGGTCCACGGCTAGGGCGTCGAGATCCAGGCGGATCACATAGAGATGATAGGCGTGGGAAACGTCGCTGCGTACGGCCAGCGGTTTCACACCTGAAACCTTGGCAAAAGCAACGTCGTATTGGGCGGCGATGGCCTGCCGCCGGGCCACGGAGGCTGGTAGCTTGGCCAACTGCGTAATGCCCAACGCACATTGGATGTCGGAGAGACGGTAGTTGTATCCCAGATCGATCATCTCGTAGGCAAAAGCACCTTTTTCAGCACGCTCACGGAAGTCGGTTGTGATGCCGTGATTGCGAAATAGCCGCAGCCGCCGGGCAAGCTCCGCGTCGCTGGTCGTAATCGCGCCACCTTCGCCGGTTGCCACATGTTTCACCGGATGAAAACTGAAGGTGTTCAATAGTGCCAGTGAGCCGACCGGCCGGCCGCGATAACTGCCGCCGATGGCGTGGCAGGCGTCATCGACCAGGGCCAGGCCGTGCTTGCGCGTAATCGATTCCAAGGCGTCGTAGTCGCAAGGCTGGCCTGCGTAGTCGACGGCCACCACGGCCTTCGTGCGGGGCGTGATGTGGATTTCAACTTGCTGGGGATCGATGAGCAAGGTATCCGGATCAACATCGACGAAGACTGGCGTTGCGCCCAGGAACGCGGCGCAATTTGCGCTGGCGGCAAAGGTCATTGTGGTAACGAGCACTTCATCTCCAGGGCCGACGCCCAGGGCATACATGGCGGCATGCAGCGCGGCGGTGCCGGTGCTAACGGCTACGGCGTCCGACGTGCCGGCCACGGCGGCCAATGCCCTCTCGAACTCGGCAACCTTCGGTCCCGTGGTCAGCCAGTCAGAGCGTAGCGACGCCACGACTGCAGCGACGTCGTTGTCGTCGATCGTTTGCCGACCGTAAGGGAGCAGCCGAGTACGGACGGGGGCGCCGCCGTCAACGGCTAGTTTTCGTTTTGGCAAAATGTTCATCCCTTTAGAGGCCCGAGTTGGTGGGACTCGCTGAGCTTGGCCCACTCTCCAATTATAGCCCCACCATTATTTTTCTATTTCAATAATCTCCTGCAATCTTCCGCAACTCGTCGATCGACATCCATTGCGTATTGTTGTCGCTGGTGTACTCAAAACCTTCGGCCAACGGTTTGCCTTCGGACCAATTGGAAGCGCCCCACCAGGGATGCTCGGGCAGAATGACATAACGATCTTCGGCCTCCAGGGCATGTCGGGCTTCGTCGCGCGAGATCATCATCTCGTGGAGTTTTTCGCCGGGACGGATGCCGGTGAAGTCAATCGCGCATTCCGGGGCGACGGCCGCAGCCAGGTCGAGAATCCTCATGCTGGCAATCTTGGGGATGAAAACCTCGCCGCCGCACATCCGTTCAATGCTGCTAAGCACGAATTGGACGCCTTGATCGAGCGTCAGCCAGAACCGCGTCATGCGGCCGTCGGTCACGGTAAGGTGCCCGCTGGGCCGCTGGGCGCGGAAGACCGGAATAACGCTTCCCCGGCTGCCAAGCACATTGCCGTAGCGGGTGCAACTGAACTTGGTTCCGCCAGGGGCCGAATAGGCGTTGCCTTGCACCAGCAGTTTCTCGGCACAGAGTTTGGTCGCGCCGTAAAGGTTGACCGGGTTGACGGCCTTATCGGTGCTCAGGCCGAGCACCTTCTTGACGCCGCAATCGATGGCGGCGTCGATGATGTTCCGCGCCCCTTCAACGTTAGTCTTTACCGCCTCGCCGGGATTGTACTCGCAGGCCGGAACTTGTTTCAAGGCAGCGGCGTGAATCACGATATCGATGCCACGCATTGCCCGTCGCATGCGATCGACGTCGCGGATATCGCCGAGGAAGTACCGCAGGCTTGCGTGATCGAAGCCGCCGGTGAGCATCTCGTGTTGTTTCAACTCGTCACGGCTGAAGATGATGATCTTGCGGGGATGGTAGTCGCGGAGTAGAATTTCGATGCACTTCTTGCCGAAGGACCCTGTTCCACCGGTAATGAGAATCGAACTCTCTTGCCAAAGCTGTTTGTTCATTGAATTAGTCTCGCGTTCATCGAGTTAGTCCTGTCGGCGCGCACTCCGTTCCCGTGGGTTGCGCAAGGCACCATTAAAAAACACCTTTGTAGGGGTCGTAGCGAGAAGGCGGAGTTTTCCGTTCCGGCAATCTCGTCACGGCCCGACGGGCTAGCCTAAAGGTAGCTTATAAATATACAACGGTCTTTCGTGGAACGGAATTTATTCCGTTGATTCTGTTTTTTTCTGTTGTGGCTGGTCTCTAACCAAGCCACTTCTGCCGGTTGCATTAAAATCCCACTGGCTTGCCCAGCGGATCGTTAGGTTCCCAGCTACAAAGCCCCAACCCAAAAAAACCTTTTCCCCATTCCGCGGCGACGGCTTTGCCGTCGCCGCAGAATGGGGAAAAAAGTCGTCAACGGGCAGATCCGATGTAGCATGAACCGTGATCCTCCACCGGACAAGCCGGTGGCATCCAATGTTTAGAATGCGGAAGTTATTTTCGACACACCCTCACCCCCTGCCCCTCTCCCG